>CAMVBP010000130.1 GCA_947165795.1 uncultured Treponema sp. | reverse complement strand
AGAAGTTTAGTTCAAAGATTTATTTTTGGAAAATACATGAGAATTGACGGTTACCATCTTTTTTTAAATCAAGTCCGACAATGTCGCAGGGAATCTTTTTAATTTCGGTAAGCAGATAATGAACTGCAAAAGTCAGATAAGATTTACCGCAGCCAAAGTCTGCAACCTTAAGCGGCTGGCCGGGCAATAATTTAATTTCGGGAAGAACGTCATTTATAAATTCCAGAAAGCGGTTAATCTGGCGGAATTTATCGTATTTTGATGAAATGACTTTTCCTTCATCATTCATAATTCCAAGCAGAATAAGAAAAGGAACCTTTGTGCCTTCCTCAATTATATAATTTTTTTTTCGGTTTTCTAAGGCGGCCGGCCTTAACGCCGGATGAATTGAATGGACTTTTGAAGAAGCTTTTTCCAATGTAACAGGCTGTTCTTTTTTCTGAACATTAAGCGGGCGCTTTAATTCCGTAATTTTTCCTTTTTTATTTGCAAGAATTGTAATTTCTTCTGTTTCTGTACGCTTTACACAGCTTTTAAAAGTTTTTCCTGCGTGAGCTTCCAGAAATTCAAGCAGCTCCTGCTCTGTAAAGTGCTCATGAAAAACCTGTGTTTTTGTAAACTCTTCGGCAAAATATGAATAGCCTTTTGAAGAAGCTTTTGCTGTAAGCTTTATTTTTATAATATCTTTTCCAAAGCAGTTTTGAACCTGTGGTGTCGGTTTAGAAAGTGTTGCAGAAATAATCATACAAAATTCCTTGCATATTATTAGTCAAACAACAGCACAAACTATTGTTTGATTAATAATCTATACTATTTAATAAAAAAATGATAGAATAAAAATATGGCTAAGTGTATCGTATTCGTTAATCAGAAAGGTGGAGTTGGAAAGACAACTTCTGCAATAAATATTGGAGCTTATATTGCTCTTGCTGGAAAAAAAGTTCTTCTGGTAGATTTTGACTCTCAGGGAAATATGTCTAGTGGCGTTGGAGTTTCCAAAACAAAACCTACAATTTATGAAGTTATTGCCGGTCAGATTAAGGCAGAAAATGCAGTTAAACATACTTCAGTAGATAATCTGGATGCTATAAGTGCTTCTATTGATTTGTCTGGAGCCGCTGTTGAACTTGTAGACCAGGATGACCGCGAATTTTATTTACGAAATGCACTTGAGCCGCTCAGAGCAAAATATGATTACATTTTGATCGACTGTCCGCCATCGCTTGGAATTTTAACTTTGAACGGACTTGCCGCAGCAGATTCTGTTCTTGTTCCAACTCAGTGTGAATATTTTGCTATGGAAGGTATTGAGCTTTTGCTCCAGACAGTTCAGAAGGTTCAGAAAGGAATTAATCCGAATTTAAAACTCGAAGGAATTTTCTTTACAATGTATGACGGAAGAACTCTTCTTGCTCAGCAGGTTGTAGAAAAGGTAAAGGAAACTTTCCCGGACGATTTGTTCAATACAATTATTCCAAGAAATGTAAGGCTTTCTGAAGCACCTTCACATGGTCTTCCGATTTGTAAATACGACCCGGATTGTACCGGCGCAAGAAGTTATGCAAAACTTGCAGAAGAGGTGATTCGTCGTGGCTAAAAGAAACGCTTTAGGAAAAGGTGCCAGTGCACTTTTTGCAGAGAAACCCTCTGTTGAAGAAAAAATAGAAGTTGCTCCTGCAGCAGTTATTCATACAGAAGTAAAAACTTCATCTTTGCCTTCAGAAATTTCTACCGAAGAAGATGGAAGCCTTTGGATTGATCCTAATCTTTTAAAACCAAATCCAAAGCAGCCTCGTGTTGAATTTAATCAGAAACAGCTTGAAGAATTAAGCGATTCTATCCGTGTAAATGGAATTTTGCAGCCAATTATTATTGAACAGGCAGGCAGCGGTGAATTTTATATTATTGCCGGTGAGCGCCGTACAAGAGCGGCTAAAATGGCTGGCCTTACAAAGGTTCCTGTTCAGCTTAGAAAATTTGATGAGCAGCAGAAGCTGGAAATGGCCCTTATAGAAAACATTCAGCGTGCAGATTTAAATCCTATAGAAGAAGCCATGGCATATTATAACTTGATTCAGATGGGCGATTTGAATCAGGAAGAAGTTGCAAAGAGAGTAGGAAAGGCACGAGCAACTGTTGCAAATGCAATCCGTCTTTTAAAATTGCCGGAAGATATTCAGACTGCATTAAAGAGCGGAGAAATTACTTCCGGACATGCGCGCGCACTTCTTATGGTAAAAAACGATGCAGACATGAGGGTTATGTTTGGAAAAATTATTTCCAATAAACTTTCTGTTCGCGAAGCAGAAGTTCTTGCTGACCAATATAACGGAGGTGCAAGAGCAGCCGCTAAACAGGATAAAGCTGAAAAACCAAAAGTAAAAAAAGATGCAGATGTCCTGAACTTTGAACAGGAGCTCCGCAATATTTTTGGAACCCGAGACGTAAATCTTAAAGGCGATATTAATAAGGGGTCAATTGTAATCGGTTTTGATTCAAGAAAAGATTTTGACCGTATTTACGATGTATTAATGAGTAAGAAATAGGTTAGTGATTGCAGCACCGGACAAGCAGCTTTGCTGCGAAGGAAGTCCCGGAACGTAGTGTAGGGATGAGCCGCGGTTAGTCGGCGAAGTGCGTAAAGCACGACTGCATAAAAAAAACTCGTCATTCTGACGAGTTTTTTTTATGCAGTAACCGCCTTTTTACTTCAGGCTAAGGAATACTTTATTACAGTCAAAAATCTGGCTTATATCTTCTTTGCTTGTAATTTCCCATGGTGCATGCATGCTTAAAACTGCAACGCCTGCATCAAGGACGTTCATTCCATAGCGGGCGGCATGGTAAGCGATTGTGCCGCCACCACCCTGGTCAACTTTTCCAAGCTCCGACATCTGATAGTTAATATTTGCATCGTACATTGCAGAGCGGACTTTTGCTACAAATTCTGCATTTGCATCGCTTGCGCCATATTTTCCGCGGCTTCCTGTATATTTCTGGAATGCAACTCCGCCACCTAGTGCCGAAGAATTTTCTTTATCGTAAAGGCTTGCATTCAGAGGATCGTAAGCTGCATTTACGTCTGAAGAAAGCATATAGCTGTTTGCAAGACAGCGACGCAAAGTAATGTCGCTGTAAGTATTTTCTGTAAGGGCAATTATTTCTGCAACCATGTTTTCAAAAAGGTTAGATTCCATTCCTGTTGCGCCCATGCTTCCGATTTCTTCTTTGTCTACACATAAGCAGCAGTTTGTTCTTTTTTCTGCACGGCTTTCGAGCATTGCAGCTACAGAGGTAAATGCACATGAACGGTCATCCTGTCCGTAACCGAGAATCATTGAGCGGTCGAGTCCCATATCGCGGGCTTTACCTGCAGGAACAATTTCAAGTTCTGCAGATTCAAAATCATCTTCTTCTATTCCGTACATTTCTTTAAAGAGTGCAATAATTGTTTTTTTGCTGCGTTCTTTGGCTTCTTTCTTCTCTTCTGCTGTTGTGCCTTTTTTTAATGGTGGAATTGAACCCATAAGAACATCTAAATCTTCGCCTTTAATAAAATCGCTGGCTTTATCCTTCATCTGTTCCTGTGCAAGATGCGGAAGAATATCTGAAATGCAGAATACAGGATCGTCCTGATTTTCTCCGATTACAACATTTACTGTTGTTCCGTCTTTTTTGCATACAATTCCATGAATGGCAAGAGGAATTGTTGTCCACTGATATTTTTTAATTCCGCCGTAATAATGTGTATTCAAATATGTAATATTATCTTTTTCGTAAATAGGAGGCTGTTTTGCATCAGGACGCGGAGGAGCTAGATGAGCGGCAAGAAGATTCATGCGTGCTTCAAGAGGATTTGTTCCAATTTCAAAAAGTGCAATGGATTTATCCATTTTTGTAATATAAACCTTGTCGCCAGGTTTTAATTTTTTATATTTTGTAATGTCCTTATATCCGACTTTTTTAGCCATAGAAATAATCTGCTGAACACATTCGCGTTCAGTTTTACCGTTGTTCAAGAAATTCTTGTACTCAATGATAAGTTGTTCATTCATAATATGTTATTCTCCTTTTCCTAAAAAAAAATTAAATAAGCACTTTTTTTGCAAAGCAAAAAAATGCGTTATTGAACAATGGCATTTATGCCATCGTTTAATATACCGACAGATTCTCTTTGACAGAATTTGCAGGGAATTTCATATAGTGATTCATATGAATTACCTTCAATCTGATTCAATACAACCTGTGAGGCCTTAGTTCCAATTTCTGTAAGCGGAATTTCCATTGTAGTTAGTGGAGGCGATAAAAATGCTGCAAACTCGCGGTTATCAAATCCAATAACATCAATATCCTTTCCAACTTTTTTATGAGCTTCTTCCAGAGCTTTATAAGCACCGGCAGCCATCGAATCGTTAAAACAAAAAATAGCAGAAAATTCTTCGCTGGAAGACAGAAGATTCTTGCAGGATGTGTAGCCGGAATCAAAAGTCCAGTCTCCGTAGTATAATAAATTTTCGTTGATTGGAAGATTACTGTTTTCCAGAGCTTTCTTAAATCCTTTTAAACGATTTTCTGTATGAATATTATTTTTTTTGCCCATTATCAGAGCAATTTTTTTGTGATTTCTTTGAATTAAATGTTCTCCAATGCATTCTGCTGCTTTAGAGTCATTAAAAACAATTCCGGGGTATTTGTTGCCTTCCGAAAAAGCATAGGCAATTACAAAAGGAAAATTTAATTCCTTTATAGAATCTGGAATACAATTAATTTTACGAGAATGTCCGGAAACATAAATAATTCCATCAACGCGGATAGAAAGAAAATAATCTATTGCGCTGGCAACATCTTTTTCATATTTTTCGTTTTTGCGCCATTCAATTCCGTATTTAGAATAAAAACGAAGGTTTTCTATAATTCCTCTGTAATTTTTTGCTTCCAATTCTTCCATTATTCCATCTACAACTTTTGGAGAACTGAACTCTGTTAAATCATCAATTAAAATTCCGACGGTTCGTGTTTTTGTTGCACGTAAACCGCGTGCCATATAATTCGGCTTGTAATCTGACTCGCGGATAACTTCCAGAATTCTAAGTCTGGTTGCTTCCGAAACATTGGATTTACCGTTGAGAATATTTGAAACTGTAGCAATTGAAACAGAACACTTTTCTGCAATTTCTTTTAGTGTAATCATTTTTTTAAAATAAACGTTTAACTATATTATATATCTACTATAGACTGATGTCAAAAATCAATATATAATATTTATATGAAAAATATAAAAAAATTAGCTTTTTTAGTTTTTTCAGTGCTTTTTTACAGCGCAATTTTGTCTGCGCAGTCAGCAGATGTAATTACTTCTATTCTTGATTCTTCTTCAGCAACGCTCGGACAAACATGTTATCTTTCTGCAGTTCAGCAGAATCTTATAAGTGATGATGCTTCCTTTGATGAAGCCATTCAGGTTTTATACGATAATAATCAGCTTAAAGAAAAAGATTCCAGTGAGCGCCCAGTTACTTACAGTGAAATTTCCAGCATTTTCTCTTATGCGTGGGATATAAACGGCGGTCTTATGTTCAGGATTTTTAAGAATTCTCCACGCTATACTTTTAAACAGTTCCAGAGCGACGGAATTTTTTCTTCTTCTGCAGATCCATCTATGACAGTTTCTGGAAGTGATTTATTAAATATTCTTTCGGCCTGTATATCAAAGTACGGAGACTTTGATATAAGTTCTGTTGATATGGAAAGTC
>CAMVBP010000129.1 GCA_947165795.1 uncultured Treponema sp. | reverse complement strand
TTTTGAATTGCTCATAAAATGCTTCGGCTTTTGTACGGATATCTGCAAGTGCTTTTTCACCAAAAAAAGAAACCGGAAGAATATTCTGCATCTTCAAGTTTTCCTTAAAATCAAGATCAAAACAAATATCTTCAATTTCGCTTTCATCAGTTTTTAAAAGCAGATTCAGATATTCCTTTTGAATTACACTTTCGGTAAGATTATTAAAAGTCAAAGGCTCAAACTGCTGGAGCTCGGTAACTGAATCGTCTTCTGATTTATCAAAAATATTTTCGATATAATATTTATACGGTTCTTCAAGGTATTTTTTTATTGCAGCAAATCGGACACGATCAGGCAAAGCATTCTGAATATTCATTTCGCTCTGCTGAGTAAAATTTTCCTCTTCTTCATTTACCGAAGAATTTCGCATTAATTCATAATTTATTTTATTTCGGAATTCACGCTTGGTAAAAAGTTCATTCCAAGGACGGCTTTCATCAATCGAAATTTTATTTTCAAAAATACGCTTTTCAAATTCAGCGCCTTTGTAAACAGTTCCAAAAAGTTCAAGCACAACGGACGAAGGATAAAAATCCTGATCCTTTTTAAGATTTTTATTTACGTAACTTATGAACAGACCTTTTCTTGCCGCAAACATCTGACACAAAAATGCATTGCGGTTTTTAAGAGAATTCTTTTCATCGCCTTTTTGACGTTCATGACCAAAATGAGAGCTTCGTAAATCAAGAACATTTTCACTGTCGGTTCCGGGGAATGATGAATCCATTCCAAGAAAGAAAACGTAATCTGCAGAAAGAATTCTGTTAGGCGCAAATTTTGCAAAAGTAATTCCCTGAGAAAAAATATTTGCACTGTGAAGCGAAACTCCTTTTGCCCTATCAAAAAGACTGTTTGCAAAAATTGTTGAATAAACGTCATTTTTGGAAGTCATTTTCTGGCGTTCAATTTCTTCAATAACATTCTGGAAAATAAAATTTTCAGAAAAGAACTTTGGAGGAATTTCATTTGAAAGATTAAGCCACTTCATCAAAAATTCATAAATGAATTCAATATCCTGTAAATTAAATTTTTGCTTTGCAGAAAGCGTCATCCATTCTTCAAGTTCATCAATTGCTTCTATAAATTTATAAAGTGAATAATCATTTTGAGTTTCGATATTTTCATAAGGAAGAATTTTTTCTGCTTCGGCAATAATCAAATCTTCAGTAAGACGCGAAAGCATAAGACGATTTTTAAGCTTCTGCCAGTCATAAATTCTGTCCTTATCAATTCCGTGATCACGGTACGCATTTAATTTATCTACCCACTCAGCCCACGCACTAACCATTTCATTTGTAAATCCACGCACAAACTGAACAAGCGGATTTCTGAGCAAAGAAAAAATATCAGAACGGCATAAATATTTTTTCTGAAGAATTCCAAAAAGCGTAATAAGAGCCGTTGTCGTAAAAGAAGATTCAGAATCATAATCCGAAATTAAAGTCGGAATATACGGAAACTGATTTTCTTCTTTTGAATTTTCTGATTTTTGATTTGCATTGTTCTGTTCAAAAACCTGTTCAATTGCAACTTTATAGCTCTGAATATTCTGCGCAAGAACAAGAATATCACAGACACGCGCCCTTCCCGATTTTAAAAGTTCACAAATCTGCGAATGAAGATTTTCAATTTCGCGTAACTGGTTCGGAGCCGAAGAAAGAGAAACAACGCAGTTTTCTTCCGGCGCCGCATTCAAAGAAATTTCCGGATTTTGATTTGCCGCATTCTTTTTCCATAATTCAAAATGTTCAGTTCCGTACGATGTCCAGTCAGTAAAAAGATTTTTACATTCCGAAGAAAATGCTTTTCCATCAGAAGTCTTGAATTTTGCAAAATCAGAATCTTTAATTTCTGAAGAAGTCTGAAGATAAACAGTCAGCTTAAATGCCTTTGAAAATTCCTGAAGAATCGAACGGTAAATTTCTCCCATGCCGGAAAAACCAAAAACATAAACCGCACGATTTTCCTTCCAGTTAAAATTCAACTTTCCGCCGTTCAATTTTTTATTAAGCTCGTAAAGCTGGTAAAGGCTCAGATAAGCCGTTTGATTTATCACAATTCCGGAAAAGTCTTTTTTAGAATTTTCTGCCTGCCCCGATGAATTAAAAATATCGTCGTAAAGTTTTTTCTGCCAGGCGCAACTTTCCAAAAGCGGCTGAAGACTATTTGAACGTGTATCTTCGTAATCCAAAAACAAGGTTGCAATTTCCTGCGCAAAATCATAAAGGCACACAGGATTAATTTCAGATTTTTTAATGTAGTCAGTAACCTGCGGAGCATTCAACGATTCAAAATAAAAAGTATTGTCATCAAGCTTATCAGTAAGCTTTTGAATAATCACATCGCGAAGCAGCTCAACAGAAAGTTTTTCAATGGAATGAATGCTGTATTTTTCAAAAAGGATTTCTTTACCGGGCAAAAGCAACTCAAAAAGAAAAGGCTGAAGCCTTAATGCTTCAAGATTCATCAAAACCGTTTTACCTGATTCCGGATTATTAAGAAATCGAAGCCGGAACCACTGTTCAGTTTTTACGTCAGAAAAAATCACGGCAGGCGGTACAAAAGGATTTTTCCATTCCTCCATAATTTTCAAAATCATGTCATCAGCAAGAATATCCAAATCCAAAGAAACAAAAACATTTTCCATATCAGTGGAATTATAATCGATAAAAAAAAACAAAGCAAACAGTTTATTTTTTATCCGGCGGATCCCTACCGTTCGGTAGGTCGGGCTATCCGCGGTTCCGCGCTAACCGCGCTCCATTCGTCCGCTTCGTTCCCGAACGCCTTCGGCGCCGCTACTATCCCTATCCGGGGTTATTCATATAAACATTGGAACTGGGAATTAAATTCTTTCCTTCAATGAATAAAGCATCATTTCAAGTTCATTTTTATATTTTTCTTCCGCATATAAATTATTAAGATAATAAAAAATTTAAGTTTTTTATTACGTAGCAATCCCGCAATTTTACATGCTCTATCACTTCTTAAAGTTGATTTATAATAATTCATAAATTCAATTAGAGATAAAAACCAAATATCATAATGATGAAATTGGGCAGCCTTCCATCCTTGCCCATCTTAATACAGCATTTAATCTTTGAAGATAACCTTTTTCGCCTGGTTCTTTTAGCCAATCTATAGTATCCATATCAATTCTTGCAGAAATAGCCTGCTTTCTTGGCCGCCAGTTTTTTGGATATAATTCTTTTGCCTGTTCAGTTGTCAATTCAGGAATATCAGAAAAATCTATTGGACGTTTCTTGAGCTCGGCAATTTCTTTATCTGTTAATATTTTTGCAGTACTCATTGTAAATCTCCTCTTCTTTTGGCGATGCCAATCTGGCTGAAATTATACGTATTCTAGTTTTTTCTGTATAAGCTGTTGCAACAATTACAACACCTTGTATACAGCCTATACCAAAATACCTGTCTTCTTCACTACTAGAGTGTTCCTTATCATAACGTTCAAAAAAGAATGGATCATCAAAAACTGGAAGTATCTGTTCAAAAGAAAGTCCATGTTTAATTTTATTCTTTTCGTTTTTGTCCGAATCCCATTCAAATCTGTATCGTCACTAATTTGAGTCATGGATACCTCATACATAATTGTATATACAATATTATAATACGTCAACGATTATTTTAGATAATGAAACTTCATCATACATCACATGCTTTTCGCATCCCCTTCTCATTTACGCTTTACCCGTTCATATATAAAGAAAGCATATAATTCAACAAAAATACAAAAATAACTTATGCACCATAATAACAAAGGAATATTCCCGGCCTCAATTGTTTTTGTTATTGAAGACCATTTTTTTTTGAATTAAAATATTTTTTCTGATTTTCCACAGGCGTTACACACAAAAAAAAATCCTAACTACAAATTTAATTATAGTTAGGATTATCAAATTTTCAATATTTTTACTAATTATTCTAGAACTTTCCGCCGCCGAGGTTTACTGTGAACTTCAGTGAAACTGTCGGATTGGTTTCGAAATCCTTGAATTTAACTGTCGGGCCAACGCCGAATGTCATTTCTTTTATCGGCTTGTAGTATGTCATAAGTGACGTATTTAATGTTGAACCTGAAATTGCATCAATATCTGACTGAGACATTCCGTAAAGCTTCATTAATTCAAGTTCTTCACTTGTGTATTCTTTTCTTCCCAAGTTAGACATTGCAAACAAACTTGCAGAAAAATCTTTGTTTCCAAAAAGTTCAGAGAAGTTCAGCATTGCAGCAATGTTGTGGCCGTAAATTATATTTTTGTATGGAGAATCAAGGTAGTTACTGTTGAAGTAATATTCACCCATCAATGTAATTCCCGGATCTTTCCAAATGTACATAAATCCACCGACTGCCTGGAAAATTCCTGTTTTGTCTTCCCAGTCGTCATTATCTAACCATTCGCTCATTGCTCCGTGGCTGTAAACAAACTCACCGTAAAGGCTCAGCTTTTTAAAGCTTCCGCTTAATGTGAGCATTCCTTTTGGTGCTGTGTTGTGCTTCCACAAACCGCCGAGTCCTACTTCCCAGTTTTCAATAAGGAATTCATATTTTCCGGCAAGTGCTGTATCTCTTGCATAAGATTCTGCTGTCTGGTTTACAAAGTTTGTTGAAGGAACTACATAAAACCAAAGGCAGTTCTGTGTACCTGGGAATACAACCTGAGTTCTAAGGTTCAGGCTTCCGTCTACCTGCTTGTCTGGATTTTCCGGATCAATTGAAGATGAGTTAATCATATCAGAAACCGGGCTGAAGAAATGTCCGGCACCCCATGTAACTGTATGAATACCAAAACGGAAAAAGGCTCTGTCATACATTGAAAAGTCTGTAAAAAGTTCCTTAAGCTTGAACCAGTCCAGAATTGTTGATTCTGCAGAAGTTGCCAGCGGCAGATTAATTCCCGGCATGGTAGGCATAATTTGAAAAACAACAGGTGTAAACTGAAGCTGTGTATAAACCCTATTTTCAAACGGATACGCAAGTCCAAACTTTGTATACATTCTAAGATTGTCTGTAGGACGTGCATCTACAGAAAGCATTGCAGACAAATCAGGACTGAGTTTTGTGTTATGAATATTGTCTCCCAAATCTGTGTTATCCGGTGCATACAAAATTGTATTTGTAGAAAGACCTGCATTCAAGCTTCCGCCAACTTTAATAGATCCTGAATCAAAGATAACGCCTTTACTTAAATCTGATTTTGCACTTACATCCGAAACCTTTTGAATTGTATCTCCAGAAAACAAATCGTCGTCTGAACCAAAAAGATCGTTATCGTCGCCGAACAAATCATCATCTTTATATGATGTAAAAGAGTCATCTCCGAATAAATCATCATCGCTGCCAAAAAGCTCATCGTCAGTCTGCGAGAACGCAAAGGCTGCTGTAAGTCCAATAATTAAAAGTAAAATTATTCGTTTCATTTAATTCTCCATTTTATAGGTTCAGGCTCCTGGCTACAGAAACCTGGAACCTAAAACCTAACCGCTAGTTCAAACCTTCAAGATAAGCCTTTGTAAAAATCTTATCCGGCAAAGCATCGAATGTAAGGTCAGAAATTACCTGTGTTGTCTGCTCTCCAGGATTCAATTCATCGCGAAGAAGAATCTGAGTTGGAACGTATCCTGCAGGTACTTCGGCCCACTTTGGAATAAGGATTGTACGCATAAGGCGGTCTGATCCCGAAAATTCTTCCTGCTTAAGTGTAAGAG
>CAMVBP010000128.1 GCA_947165795.1 uncultured Treponema sp. | reverse complement strand
AGAGAGGGTAAAACTTACATTCAATATTGGGCTTAGGGACAAAATTCTTCTCCGGGACGTTGGACTGGAAAATCGAGCTAGCATAATATTGGCAATTGGAGTCGAAAATGTTATTAGATAAAACTAAAAAAATTGTAATTTCTATTCTTTTTGTATTGCTGGCAGTGAGTGTTTCTGCTGCTACCACCGATTTATCTGTAAAATTTCTGGATAAAGCTAATGAAGCATATGAAGACGGAAACATTGAAGAAGCTTACAAATATGTGAATCAGGCTTTGGCAGTTGCAAAGGACGAAGATTCGCAGGCAAACGTATTATATTTTGCGAGAACTGTTTATACTCAAAAGCTTAAGAATATTCAGGCACAATATAATGATGATGAAATGATTGCGCTTAAAGAAAAGTTGACTCAGTATCCGAATATTGAGAATGCTACAATCAGAACACTTGTAAAACAGATTGAGCAGGATCAGCTTAATAAAGAAAAAGCGGCAGAAAAGGCAGAAAAAGAGCAGCAGAAGAAGGTTGATCAGGAACGTTTTGAAGCCCAGCAGGAATCAATGGATGCTCAGGCAGAGGCTATGAAGCAGCAGGCAGAAGCAATTCGCCAGCAGTCTGAAGATAGTAAAGCGTTTCAGCAGCAGCAGATAGATGCTATGAAGGCTCAGACAGAAGCAACTAAAGAAAGTCAGGCAAAAATCAGTGAATATGTTGAGGTAAACAAAAAATCAAATAAGATTATTGTTCTATCTATTATTGGAATTGCAGTAGTTATATTTATTATTGTTCTTCTTATTATGATTATTGTGCGCAAAGCATCTAAGGTTCAGCAGGTTCAGCAGGAACAGTATGTTCAGGCATTCAAAATGCTTGCTGCAAATCAGAGTCAGACAAACAGACTTATGCTTGGCGGCGTAACCGATTTATATGGTGGAAATCCACAGCTTAGGCTTGCAGGTTCTTCTACCTGGGCTCCGGCGCAGGCATTACCGGATATTGAATTTTCGGAAAATGATGAAGAAGAAATTAAACAGCTTGCAGTTAAGTGCGAAGAAATTGGTGCTCAGATAGATTCTGCAACAGGAAGAAAAAATAACTCAAAGAATGTAAGTGAACTTGTTTATAAACTTTCTAACCAGCTTGGACTTCCTCAGGGAATGTCGATGTTGAACTTCTGTGCTTCTATGATTTACGATGCAGGCTTCCTTGATATTGATCCGGATTTGCTTACTGCAACTTCGCTTACAGACGAAGAAAAAGAAGCAATGAAAGAACATGTAAAACTTGCAGAAAAACATCTTGATTTTGTTCCTAAGAAATACTGGAGCGTATTCGAAGATGCTGCTATGAAGCATCACGAAAATATGGATGGAAGCGGTTATCCTAATGGTCTTATTGGAGACGAAATTCCGCAGATTGCTAGACTTATTCGCGTAGCAGAAAGTTATGTTTCTCTTTCCAGCAAACGTACCTTCCGCGATGCTATGGATAAAGAGTCTGCCGTTCAGAAATTACGTGAACAGCCTGAATTCTACGATGCTGAGGTTGTAGAAGCTCTTGATAAGATTGTTTAATACATTCAATTTTTGACCGAATTCTGCCGATAATATAGGTATGAAAAAGTACCTGATATTATCGGCAGTTTTGTTTTTAACATCGTTTTTATATTCTCAAAATACCAAACCATTATATAAGCTCCCGGAAAATAACTCGACTTCTGCTTCTGCTGTTGATGCAGAAAGTAATGATATGCTTGTCGGTTCAGATGACGGACTTTTTAGGGTAACAAGCAGCAATTCTGCAATTCCTTTATGGAAAGAGGGCAGAGTTGATCAGATATGTAAGGTTCAGATTTACGATGCGAAAACAAAAAAAACAGCCTGGTACTTTAGAACAACAAAAGGAATTATTTTTACACAGGACCTTAAAAATTTTGAAGAAAGAAATTCAGGACTTCCTTATCTTACTGTAAAAACTTATGAAGCCGGACAAAAACAGTTAAAAGAACAGATTCAGGAATTAAAGGATTTTTGCATTAACCCGCTGAACAATCTGGAAATGGTAACGGCTACAAAGGACAACGTTTATTATTCAGATGACGGCGGACTTAACTGGAAGAACCTTGGTTCAATGAGTATTAACACACCGGGAATGAAATGTGTTGCAGTTGCAACAATTGAAGGCCAGAGCGTAGTAATAATGGCTCATCCAATTATGGGCTTGTCATATATTCTTCCGTATGAAGATAATGCAAAATGGAATGATTTTGACAAGGGCTTTGAAAAGCTTCCGTCTTTAACACAGGCAGATGAATTTTCTGATATTCTTCCGGTTGTGCGCACAAATCTTGATGGAAGCGTTTATACAGAAATCTATATTTCGCAAATGTATATTCCGCGAATTTATAAATTGAACTGGGAAGAAAAAAGCGGAGAATTAATTTATTCAGGCAGCGAGCCTACAGACGCAATAGACGGGCTTACAACTATTGATAATGTTCTTCTTTATACTAAACTCGAAGGCTTTGGTTCTTTAGATTTAGAAAGCCTGCAGAGTCCTGGAACACCGAGTGCAGAAAAAGACTGGAATAAAGCATTTTCTGCAGTTCCCGGAATGATTAATGCAGCATGGATTCCGCAGTCAAGAAGCGGTTTTTCTACAGGCGTTACATTAAATGAATTATGGCTGCTTTATCCCGGTACAGTAAATACTCCATATGCAGAAATTGCAAACGGAAGAAAAAGTATATATGCCTCGGCTTATCAGTGCAGTTTTCCGGAAGGAGTTGCAAAGTTTAAAAAAGCAATTAAAGACCGCAACATGAACAGCATGGTCATTGATATGAAAGATGACTTTGGCTATTTGCGTTACGATACACATGATCCTCTTGTAATGAAAAAATGTTCAACTTCGGGTTATGCAATTAAGAACCTTGATAAATTCATTGAAGAATTTAAGATGGAAAATATTTATTTAATTGCGAGAATTGTAACATTTAAAGATCCGTCTTTAGCTAAATATGACGGCGGAAAATATGCAGTTTGGGACAAGAGTTTAAATAAAGCATGGACCGGAATAAAGGGAACAGAAGAAGTCTTTGATGACGACGGAAATTCTTTAGGCAAGCAGACTGTTTATTATGATGAGCACTGGGTTGATCCTTATTCGGAAGAAGTGTGGGAATATAACGTTGCAATTGCAAAAGAGTTGATTGCCCGTGGCTTTGATGAAATTCAGTTTGACTATATTCGTTTTCCAACAGATGGAAAAAATCTTTATAATGCGCAGTACCGCTGGCAGGATAAAGGAATGGATAAAGAAAGTGCCCTCATTTCGTTTTTGTCTTATGCAAGAAAAAATATAGATGCGCCTATTGGAATTGATATTTACGGTGCAAACGGCTGGTACAGAAGCGGAACAAGAACCGGACAGGATGCAGAAATGCTCGCAGAGTATGTTGATGTAATTGGCCCGATGTTCTATCCGAGCCATTTTGAACAGACCTTCTTAAATTATGCACCGGTTGCAGACAGAACCTACAGAATTTATTATTACGGCTCGTTCAGAAATACAATACTCTGCAGAAACAGGGCAATTATTCGTCCGTGGATTCAGTCGTTCTATTTGGGCTCTGCCAGTTATGACAGACTTTATTACGATTCTGATTACATTAAAAAACAGTTCTTTGGCGTTCGCGATTCTCTGGACCGCGGATACATGTGCTGGAATAATTCCGGAGATTATTCATATACTCCGCCGGATATAAGTCCAACAGAAAGCTTTATAGGAACAGCCTCGGAAGCAAATGATGAATATAGAAAGCCTGCAATAGGAAATGCGATGAAACCGCTATATACAGATACAGACGTTTCTATATGGGACAGCGTTTTGCGCCAGGGCTATATGGATAATACAAAGTATAAGCCATTCCTTAAAGTTCAACCTTAGTGTAGAATATATTCTATGACACTGAATCAATATACTCCCGAAGAAGATATTTCTTCTATTGCAACGGCACTTGCGCCGGCTGCCTTAGGAATTGTGCGTACAAGCGGAAAAAATTGTATTGCACTTGTAAGTAAAGTTTTTTCCAGACCAAATGCGCTTTTAGAAGCAAAAGGCAACACACTTGTATATGGCTGGATTAAAGACGGCGAAAACAAAATTGACGAAGTAATGCTTGCAGTTTATCGTGCGCCAAAAAGCTTTACCGGCGAAGATATGGTAGAAATATTTTGTCATGGCGGACCTGCAGTTGTAACTGCCATTCAGAATTTAATGCTGAAGAACGGATTTCGGCAGGCTAATCGCGGTGAATATACATTCAGGGCTTATATTAACGGCAAAACAGATTTAACAAAGGCAGAAGCCGTAAAGGAAATAATAGATTCTCATACAGATATTTCGCGTTCGCATGCGGCAGGAAGACTTGCGGGAAACCTTTTTGAAGAAATAGATTCCATTAAAAAATTAATTATAGATACGCTTGCCGCAATAGAAGTAGAAATTGAGTATCCGGAAGATGAAGAAACAATTGCAGACAGCTTTAATCGTGATGATATTTTACTTGCCGAAAAACGTCTTACAAATCTTGCAGAATCGTGGAAGGGCGAAAAGCTTTATCAGGATGGAGCAAGGGTTGTACTCGCCGGAAGAACCAATGCAGGAAAATCTTCTTTGTTCAATGCAATATTAAAAGAAGAGCGGGCAATTGTAAGCGACATAGAAGGAACAACAAGAGACTGGCTGGAAAGCTGGGCAAGCATAAACGGAATTCCTGTGCGCTTATTTGATACTGCAGGCCTGCGCGAAACTTCGGATGTAATAGAAGCGCAGGGAGTTGAACTTTCTAAAAATCTTGCAAGCGATGCAGATGTAGTACTTTATCTTGTAGACAGTACTGCAGGAATGGATGAAAATGATAAAAGCTTTATAAAAAACTGCCGCGAGCCTCTTATAATTGTATACACAAAATGCGACCTTGAGCAGGGGCGTTGCGGGGCAAATGAAGAAAAAAATCCGGCCCCGCTGGAGGGGGTAGCGGATGCCACAGTTTGTGGCAGGAGCGAGGGGGAGACTTCCCCCGTCTGTATTTCTTCAAAAACCGGAGAAGGAATTGCGGAGCTGTTTAATGCGATTTCCGGAATTTTGATGACGGGAATTTCCACAGAGCGCGAACAGGCCGGACTTGGTTCTGCAAGACAGAAGGAAGCAGTTTGCGAGGCGCTGGAATGCGTAAAACATGCAATTATTTCGGCAGACGATAACTATACGCTGGACGCAGTTGTTCAGGACCTGGAAGACGCACTGGATTTTCTTGGCGAAGTTACAGGCGACGTTACACCGGATGATGTTCTTGGAAGTATATTTGCAAATTTCTGCGTTGGGAAGTAGAATTAATAATAAGCATAAAATACTTTAAGAGAGGAAATAAAATGAAAAAACTATTCTCTTTAATTTTTTTTATTTTTCTTCTCTTCAATATATTTGGAGAAAATTTTCCTATAGATAATGTCTCTTCTGCAGATCTTTCTAGTATGATTAATAATTTAGAAGTAAAGAATGGTAAAGTAGTTTTTAAATTGAAAGAAGAATTTGGGAAAGGTGCTGAAAAGGTAATTGGATATAAGGAAATACATCAAGACGGGCTTTTATTTTTTAAGTTGACTGAAAAACTTCCTGAGATCGTTTATGAACAGAAAACTCCTTCAAGTGATACTATGCTTGTTCTAGCAGGCAAACAAATTTCAGAAGATAATGGAAAAACTTTATTTTTCAATGGCGAAAT
>CAMVBP010000127.1 GCA_947165795.1 uncultured Treponema sp. | reverse complement strand
ATTATCAAAACGGCAAGGGGGCCGCCTGCACCGCCTGTTACATTTGCAGCCGAACCTACAGCCGCAAGAGAAAACAATACAAGAGCCGGCACTCCCATTGCAAAACCAATTCCAATGGCCATTGCCGCTCCAACAACATGTGAATCCTGTGCAAATTTTCCTGCATCTACCAGGAACTGAAAAACAGGATTTGTGTTCAGTTTTAAAAGCTGTTCACCTAATGTCTTAATAATGGCTCCAATCAATAAGGAACAGAAAAGTCCCTGAGCCATACCACTCATTGCATCTATACAATATCGTTTAACATATTTATTCATGAAAATAAAATATCAAAAAAAAAGAATCATTGCTATATATTTGAGAACAGTGCGTTATGTTGTTTATTATTCCCTAAAAGTGTATAATTGAATGATTTTTCTGGCAGGGAAATCATCCCGCATAAAAAAAGAGGTAAAATATGGCACTTAGATTATACAACACTATGGGACGAAAAATGGAAGAATTTAAACCGATTTCTGAAGGACATGCCGGTTTTTATGGCTGTGGTCCTACGGTTTATAATTATGCTCACATTGGAAATCTTCGTGCTTATGTTTGTTGGGATATTCTGGACAAAACCCTGCAGTTCTTAGGTTACGACATTAAACACGTTATGAATATTACCGATGTTGGACACCTTTCTGATGACGGCGACAACGGTGAAGATAAAATGAAAAAGTCTGCGGCAGAGAGACATCAGAGCGTACTTGAAGTTGCAAACTTTTATACCGACGCTTTTATGAAGGATATTGATGCAATGAATATCCGCCACCCGGACGTAATCTGCCGTGCTACTGAACACATCGACGACATGATTGAATTGATTAAAAAGATTGAAGCAAACGGTCACACATATATGGCCGGCGGAAATCTTTATTACGATATTTCTACTTATCCTGATTACGGTAAGCTTGCAAACCTGAATCTTGATGAGCTTAAGGCAGGAGCCGGAAAGCGTAAGGTTGTTGTTATTGACGAAAATAAGCGCAACCCTGGCGACTTTGTTCTCTGGTTCACAAAATCAAAATTTGAAGATCAGGCAATGACCTGGGATTCTCCTTGGGGACGCGGATATCCTGGCTGGCATATTGAATGTTCTGCAATGAGTATGAAGTATCTTGGAAAACATTTTGATATTCATACAGGCGGTATAGATCACGTTCCTGTTCATCATACAAACGAAATTGCTCAGAGCGAAGGAAGCTTTGATGACTCAGAGCGCGCTAAGGGACCTTGGGTAAACTACTGGATGCACAATGAATTCCTTATTCTTGAAGGCGGAAAAATGAGTAAGTCGAGCGGTAACTTTATTACCCTTCAGACTTCACTTCCTCCGGAGCGCGGTTTCTCTCTTAAAGATAAAGGCTTTGCGCCATTGGATTACAGATTCTTCCTTTTGAGCGGACACTACAGAAAGCAGCTTGTTTTTTCTATGGAAGCGCTCGAAAGTGCAAAAAATGGACGTGCTGCTTTGAATCAGCGTGTGGCAAAACTTATTTCACGGGCAAATACAGAAGAAAAGCTTGGACTTACAAAAGATAATTTTGAAAAAGTTCTTTCTGAAATTAAATTTGATTCAGATTGCCTTACAAAATTCCGTGAAGGTCTGGAAAACGATCTTGCAACTCCAATTGCAATGGCTGCAATGCAGAAGGAAGCAGGCGGAAAAGGCTGTTCAAAAGCAAGCGAAGCCCTTGCTTCTGTTTTAAAGATGGACAGCGTTTTAAGTCTCGACGTTATTAAAAATGCATTTGATGTTCTTGAAGAACAGGCTTTGCATAATGGTGCAGGTGCTTCCGGTTCTGCAGTTGGTTCTGAAGGTGCAGATGCGCATGCCGGAGATCCAGAAGCCGCAGAAATTGATGCGCTTGTTGCAGAACGTACAGCTGCAAAAAAGAATAAAGATTTTGCTAAAGCAGATGAAATCCGTAACCAGTTGACTGCCCGAGGTGTTATTATTATTGATACACCGAATGGTCCGACATGGAAGCGTAATTAATTTTGTAACTTTTTGGTGATTGAAGTGTTTAATGGGATAGAAGAAAGTCAGATTGGGCAGCAAGTACAGATAAATGCTGGAAATCCTGCTGATTTTAGAAAGTTATATGATGCAACCATGCAGATGCTGTTTAAGGTTTCTTATAGAATCGTAAATGATGAAGAAGCTGCAGAAGATCTGGTGCACGATTCTCTAATAAAAGCTAACGAAAAAGAACTGGTTTTCCCTTCTTTGAATGATGCTAAATATTGGCTGATTCGTGTAGTAAAAAACGCGTCATTAAATTATATCAAGCGTAAGGATCGTGAGCGTAAGGCATACGAAAAAGTTTTGTATGAAGATCACAGAAAGTCTGATTCAGGAGAATCAGCACTTCTTAAAAAGGATTCTATCAACAAAGCTCGTGAAGCATTAAAAAAGCTTCCAAAAAATCTTCAGGATGTGCTTATGCTTCGTGAATACGGAGACTTGAATTATAAAGAAATTGGAAAAGTCCTTGGCATTACAGAAGGTAATGTTAAGGTTAGAATATTTAGAGCGAGAGAGCAGCTAGTAAAAATTATAGGAGAAGAAAATGTCTTTTTGCCCGAGTAAAGATATTCATTCTGTTTACCTCGATAATGAATTACCGGAAGTTTATAAAGCCGAATACGAAGCTCATATTGCTGTCTGCCAGAAATGTGCAAAAGAGCTGGAAATATTAAAGTCTCTTCGTTCTGAATTAAAGGCAGATGCAAAATCAATTACACCTGATGAACACTTTATGGATGAAAGCTTTAACAGACTTATGACAAAAATGTCATACAGTAAGAATGTAAAACGGGCATATTCTTCTGAATCTGCAAAGGCAAAGCATTATTTATATCCATTGAGCGCGGTTGCTGCTGCGGCAGTTTTTGCATTAATTCTTCCGTTCGGGCTTAATTCAAATAAATCTGTAGCTGCTGAAAATCAGACAAATGCGTATACTCCGCTTGTAAGTTCTATTTCGGGCACACAGACTATAAATCCTACTGGTGGAATTAAAGCAATAGGTTCTACAAAAGCAAATAATGTTGCATATGATACTGGAAAAATTATGACTGTTTCGGGTAATATACAAAGAGCAAGTTTTTCTTCGAATAATCAGACACAGTCAGAGAATAGGGAAATAACTACAGCAGTAAAATATGCAAGTATTCTCAGACCTGATATTTTTGAAGAAGACGATGCAATTTCTATAAGGATTACAATTCCTGGAATGAATAACAGTCCGATTGTTACGGAAATGACTCTTCCTATGGATGTAATATCAGGTAATTATTAGTGGAGTCTTCTAAAACACTGAATTATTTTTTCCGCCGGTATTCTTTTTTCCGGTGGATTTGTGCAATTTTAGTTATTAGTGCAGTTTTATTTTTCTTCTTTTTTATAAATCACCGGAAAAAGGTTGTTCCTGAAATTTATTCTGTAGTTCCTCCTGTAGGTTCTCCAGGTGATACAATTGTAATTAATGGAAAAGGCTTCGGCGATGTCCGCGATATGAACTATGTAGAAATTGCAGGTTCAAAGCTTACTGCAAGTTCATATATTTCCTGGACAGATGAATGTATAAAGATTGTTCTTCCTGCAAATGTTCAGGATGGACTTGTTGTAGTAGGAACTACTAACGGACGTTCAAAAAGTGCATTATTCGCAAACGAAGTTGATATTCCTGTTCCGGTTACAAAGGTTCAGGTTACGGCAAAGCCTTCTGTTACTTCACTTTCTTCAGAAAAATTATATGTCGGTGATATTTTAACAATCAAAGGAAGCAATTTTGGCGACGTAAAACATGATTCAAAGGTTTTGTTTTCCGTAGATTATTTAGGAAAGCTTGAGACTGCTTCTTATAAATCACCTTCCATGCTCGAAGAATTTATGATTCCGGCAAGCGAAGAAACTTTTGATTATGTTTCCTGGTCAAATTCAGAAATTAAGGTACATATTCCGGATGGAGTTTGTTCCGGTGTTGTAATTGTTCAGGTTGGAAACGAAAAATCAGATGCAAAACAAATTACAATTTTAAAAGACGCAGGTACAAAAAAATATACAGAAAAAAAGCTTTATCTTGTTGAATATTCAGCAGATATCGACGATGTAGTTTCTACAGATTCTTCAACAATTACATTAAGGTGCCCGATTCCTTCTATTTCCGTAACACAGCCGCAAATGGAAGTTACGGACGTTTCTCCAGAACCTGTTTTAATGAATTATCAGAATGATATGATTCATCAGCTATTAAAAGTAAAGACAGGTTCTCCAAAGTCTGTATTTAAGCAGACCTTTGTTGTAGATGTTTACGGTGTAACTACAAATGTAAATGCAGGAAAAATTGGAACTTATAAAGATACTGACCAGAATTTACTTTCTATAACAGCAAGAAGCGATCCGCTTATTAAAAGCGATAACGAAAAAATAGTAGCCCTTTGTAATTCAATAATTGGAATTGAAAAAAATTATTACCGCAGGGCAAATTTGATATATAATTATATTATTCAGAATTATACAATTCTCAATAATCTTAGAAAAAGCGATGCAGATCCTCTGGAAATGCTGGAAAGTGGAGAAGGGGATGCGTATGATTTTGCAATTATTTATACAGCCCTTTTACGCGCAGCAGGAATTCCTGCTTTAACAGACAGCGGAATTCTTATTTCGCAGGATTTGAGTTCACAGACACACTGGTGGACAGAATTTTATATAGATAAAGTCGGCTGGATTCCTTGTGATATTGCAATAGGTGCCGGCCTTGATTATAAAAACTGGGGAAATGATGCAGATGAAGATCCAAAACTGTATTATTTTGGCAACCTTGATTCGCATCACATAACTTTTTCAAGAGGATGGAATCAGTTAAAGCCTTTTGCTGCAGATAATAAAATTGTTCAGCAGCCGAGAAGCTATGCACTGCAGTCTATCTGGGAAGAAGCAAGCGAAAGCATTGTAAAATACAGCAGCTACTGGAGTGTGCCGGTAATAAAGGGTGTTTATTAACGATGCGATTTTTTTTGGAGGTATTTTATGACTAAAGTTTTAAGTGTTGGTGGTTCAATTATTGTTCCGGATAAGCCGGATACAGAATTTTTGACAGCATTTGTAAAAATGTGTACACAGTGGCTTGATGAAAATAAATCGAATAAATTAATACTGGTAGCCGGCGGTGGTGCTCCTGCGCGCGTATATCAGAATGCATATAATGAAGTTGCAGGCGCAACAGGAACTTCTTCAAAGGCAGATGCGGCTGACTGGATTGGAATTATGGCAACACGCATTAATGCTCAGTTACTTAAAGCCTGCTTTGGCGATTACTGCAAAAATGACGTTGTTTATAATCCTACAGTTGAAGATTTGCAGTTCGATGGTCAGGTACTTGTTGCAAGCGGCTGGAAACCGGGTTTTTCAACCGACACAGATGCCGTTTACCTTGGCGAAAAATTCGGCGCAAAAGTAATCGTAAATCTTTCTAACATCGAAAAGGTTTATACAGACGATCCAAGAAAAAATCCGGATGCAAAACCATTAGATACAATTTCGTGGGCAGATTTTAGAAAAATGGTCGGCGATGAATGGACACCGGGTAAAAATTGTCCTTTCGATCCGATTGCTTCTAAAAAGGCAAGCGAAAATGGAATGAAGGTTATCTGCGCAGGAGGAAAAAACATTCCGAATATTCAGGCAATTTTGAATGATCAGGAATATATCGGTACAACAATAGGTTAGGGCGTTCCCCGAAAAAAAAGCTGTGGATAAATGAAGTGCACCCCAATT
>CAMVBP010000126.1 GCA_947165795.1 uncultured Treponema sp. | reverse complement strand
TGTTATGCAGGGAATGCGGCTTCTTTGTTTCAGGTTTTACGCTGGAAAAAAGCGATGACAAATATTTTAATGTCCGGCTTTCTTTTTGTAAGGAAAGCGGGGAAGTTAAAAAGGGAAGTGCGGCTGCATCTTTTGCAAAATACAGTTTTTTAGAGGACTTAATTTATAATCTGGAACTTCTGGGCTTTATAAAAATAGAAGAAACGCGAGCCGTAACCACACCTCAGTATGAAAATAAAGAGCCTGCTGACGAATTTGAAAAGTTAAAAAAAATTGGTGAGGTTAGATATAAAAACGGCAGGCAGATAATTTATTACAAAAATACTGAAGGAAAAATAATTAGCGTAGAAAAATAAATAACGCTAACTAACGATAGTTATTTTATTTCGCTTAAAGATATTGCAGTTATCTGTGAACTTATGAGTAAACATCTTTGCGGCCGGTGTCACAAGAATTTTGGAGGAGAAAAAATGTTTAGAAAAATTATTAATTCAGGATTTTGTTTATCAGTTCTGTTCCTGCTTTTATTTTTTCAGGGATGTGCGTCGAAAAAAGGATATTCCGGAAAAATTGATTTATGCGGATTTGTTGTTGACGAAAACAATCATGCTGTAAGCAATTTTATAATCCGTTGTAAAAAGAAATCCGGTTTTGGAATTAATGAATATTCTGCTTTATCTTTGGACAATGGGCTTTTTACAATTAATGATTTGAGTTCCGGCGAATATGTTATTTACGGCGAAAAAAACGGATATGCAAAATTATCTGAATTTACAATTCAGACGCAGGCCCAGAAAATTATTTGTATTCAGGTTTGCAGTATTGATAATGTTCTGAATAACGTAGAAAAACAGATTCTGCTAGGAGAAAAACAAAAGGCCTTGGAGCTGCTTGAAGAAATAAAATTCGAACAAAACAGCCCTGAAGAATTTGTCGTTCAATCATATAAATCAATTATTGAAAAGATTTAGGAGATGAAAATGTATAAACTTAATTCACTTATTAATTTAATTCCTGTTATATCGGCACTTTTTTTATTTGGATGCTGTTCTTTTTCCGATCAGAAGAAAAGTGAAACTCCATATATTACTGAAGGTAAAATGGAGATGGATGAAAACTCTATGGATTATGAAGTTGCAGGTTTGGATTTTTTCTTTATGAACAAATCAGATAAAAATATTTCTGAATTGACTGTAGTTTTTTTTCTGTTTGATAAAGATGGTGAACCGATTTCTGGCGGAAAAAGCAATATTGTCCTTACTGTAAAAGAACAAATCCTTGCTAAAAGTTCATTAAGATGCTGTCTGAATCTGGATGATTATTTTTCTATAGTTCCCGATGAAATTTATACGGTTGATTATCTTTATATAAGTAAGATTGTTTATGAAGACGGTTCAGTATGGAGCGATCCTTTTGGAATGACAATTTATTAAGGAGAGTCAATGAAAAATATTTTTTTACACAAAGTTAATTATTTTTGTATTCTGATTTCGTTTGTTTTTTTTGGATGCAGTTATTATACGGAAGGTAATGAAACTGAACCTTCTAATAAAATGAATAAACTCACACTTATAATTTATATGGCTGCAGATAACGATCTGGAAAGTTATGCAATTGAAAATCTTAATGAAATGGAAAATTCAAAATTCAGAAACATGAATGTTCTTGCATTAGTCGACAGATCTGATGAATACGATGAAACAAATGGAAACTGGACGGATACCAGACTTTACGAAATTTCCTATGATTCAAAAAATAGAAATGAAATAGTTTCTAAAAGATTGAATTGTCCTTTACTTGGCTTAAAACAGGATAATGAAACTGAACTTGATATGGGAAATTATATGAATTTAAAAAAACTCATTCAATTTGCAAAAGAAGAATATCCTGCCGAAAAATTCGGGTTAATTATTTGGGGACATGGAACAGGCTGGCGTGGAAGCAGGGCATTTGCAATTGATGATAAAACTGATTCATATATGTCTGTCTGTGATTTGGGAAAAGCCTTAAATAATTCGGGCTTGAGCGTTATTGGATTTGATACATGTTTTGGCTGTGTTTTTGAAAATCTTTATGAAATAAAAAACTGTGCAGAGTATACTGTGGCCTGTCCGGGCGTAACTCCTTCGTGCGGCTGGGATTATAAATCTTTAATTGATCGGATTAATAACAGTAATTATTCTTCCAGAGAAATAGCAGAAATTATGTCGGAAAGTTCGTCCGTAAAAACTACTGTAATAATTAATTCACAGCTCGAAAACCTGATGACATCCTTTGATAATTTTTCACAAAAGCTTTCTGAGACGATTGGAAATACAAAGGATAAAATTAATGTCCTGAATGATTTACTTGATTCAAAATCGTACAGTTATACACAGTACCCCTGCGATATGTATCTTGATATTTCTGCCATGGCAAAATTATATGAAAATGATTCTGATTTTAATCTTGCACAGGCATCAAATCAGCTGGTTTCTTCCATAAATAATGCCTGCCTTTTAGCGGACAATTCGCAGATTGGAGTTTTTCTGATTCAAAAAATAGATTCAAGAACTTTGCAGACAAGTCACCCCGCTGAATATATAAAAAACCGGAATAATATGGAACAATGTCTGTTTATAAAAAATAATCAGTGGTGGTCGCCAAGCCTAAATGCACAAAATGGAAGTCTTCTTGATAAATTATTTTACTAAAATTGAAGTTAAATAATTATGGGGTCATCAGTAATTAACTATGACCCCTTTTTTTTTGATGCTTGACGGAATCGAACCGCCGACCTGCTGCTTAGAAGGCAGCTGCTCTATCCAGCTGAGCTAAAGCACCGAAGTTGAAATATATTATCATATAAGAGAGTTATATTCAAGTAGATTGAACGCCGAGCATCTCTTTCATGGTTCGCCAGCCGAGCATTGCGCATTTTACGCGGGCAGGCATGTGCGAAATATCCTGCAGGGCAGCGGCTTCATCCAGTTTTTCCAGTTCTTCTTCACTGATTTCGCTCTTTATCATGCGGTCAAAAATATCTGCAAGTGCGAGAGCTTCTTCCTTTGTCTTTCCGATTACAAGATCTGCCATCATATCTACACTTGCCTGAGAGATTGCGCAGCCGCTTCCTGTAAAACTTGCGTCGGAAATTTTTCCGTCGTCGCCAAGCTTAAGCTGTAATGTTATCTGGTCTCCGCAGCTTGGGTTTACGCCTTCAAGACAAAAATCCGGAGAATCCATTGCAGCCTTATGAGTCGGATTTATGTTGTGCTCGTTTAGAATCTCTCTGTATAATTCTTTTGTATCCATAATTATATTAGTCTCCTGAAAACCGCTTGATGTAGCCCGCTCTAAGCATTTTTACAGTTTAATCTTTATAACCGCTCCATTCGCGAAGATGACTCAGTTTTTCCAGGAAGATGTCTGCTTCATCTTCTGTGTTGTAAAAATACAGGCTTGCGCGTGCAGTAGCTGTCTGTTCCAGATACTGTCCAAGCGGCTGTGCACAGTGGTGGCCTGCGCGGATTGCAATGTGCTCTTCTGAAAGAAGGGTAGCAACATCGTGAGGATGAACTCCGTCTACAGTGAAAGTTACAATTCCGCAGCGTTTGTTTCCGTCTTTTGGACCGATTATATTTATATGAGGAATTTTCTTCATTCCTTCAATAATGCGGCAGGCAAGCTCTGCATCGTGCTTTTCTATATTCTCAAGTCCTATTGAACTTATGTAACGGATTGCAGCAGCCATTCCAACGGCATCTCCGGCGCTTACAGTTCCTGCTTCAAATTTATGAGGAACTTCTGCCCAGGTTGCTTTTTCGCGGGTTACGTATTCAATCATTTCTCCACCGCGAAGGAAAGGTTCCATTTTTTCAAGGAGTTCATATTTTCCGTAGAGTGCTCCAATTCCCATTGGTCCGCAGAGTTTATGACCGCTCATTGCAAAAAAGTCTGCATTTATTTCCTGAACATCAACTTTCATATGAGGAGCAGACTGTGCTCCGTCTACTATAAAAATTGCTCCGGCAGCGTGTGCAGCTTCTCCTATTTTCTTTACTGGATTTGTTACTCCAAGTACATTGCTTACATGTACGACAGAAACAATTTTTGTGCGGGGCCCGATTTTTCCGGCTATTTCTTCATCACTGATAATTCCTGTTTCTTTATCGCATTCAAGAAATACAAGCTTTGCGCCGGTCTTTTGGCAGACCATCTGCCATGGAACAATATTTGAGTGATGCTCCATAATCGTTACGCAGATTTCATCGCCTTCTTTTAAGTTATTAAGTCCCCAGCTGTAGGCTACAAGATTTAAGCTTTCCGAAGCATTGCGTGTAAAAACTATTTCCGAAGCTTTTTTTGCATTTATGAATTTTGCAACTGTGTCCCTTGCATTTTCGTATGCAAGAGTTGCGCGCTCGCTGAGTGAATAAAGTCCACGCAACGGATTTGCATTTTCTGTTGCGTAAAAATGAGTCATTGCATTCAGCACAATAAAAGGTCTTTGCGCTGTGGCCGCAGTATCAAAATATATAAGGCCTTTGTTTTCTTCGGATTCGTTTTCATCAATTGCCTTGAAGAAAGGAAAATCTTTTCTGTATTTATTTTCCATTGATGTACTCCAGAATCTCGTTTTGAATATTTTCATCTTCAATGTTTGCGGCCGCTGCTGTAATTTTTGCATTTGTAAGCAGATCTTCAGCAGTTTTCTGATCAATGCCGCGGCTGTTCATGTAGAATAACATTTCGTTGGAAAGCTTTCCGATTGTTGAACCGTGTTCTGCAGAAATATCTTCTTCGCCGCAGAGAATAATCGGAGCGGCTTTTACAACTGCCTTTGGAGAAAGAAGAAGTGTCGTTTCTATTTCATTTCCCTGTGAACCTGCACAGCCTTTTACCATATCAATTGTTCCGCGGTAAGTTTTTGTAGTTTCGTCTTTTGCGGTTCCATGAGTTTTCATGTCGCAGACAGTTTTCTTTCCCTTGTGAACTACAACCTGATTCATATCCAGGTATTGAGTGTTCCTGCAGATATATGCTGTGTCGGAATAGAATGAAGACTGATAACCTTCAAGTGTTGCATGAAAGCCTGCATCTATGTGGGATCCGCCAAGTTCAATTTGTGTAAGGCTTACTTTTGCATTTTCTCCGCAAATAACTGCCGTGTCATCTATCTGGTTTACGCCGCCGTTGCATAATTGAACTTTTGAAATATGAAGTGAAGAATTTTCTTCTGCGTAAACTTTAGTGATTACTCCGGAAAGTACTGATCTGTTTGTTTTTCCGTCGTAAATGATTATAACGTTTGCGTTTGTTCCGGCCTTTGCATGTATTATCTGATTGCTTGCACTATTTGATTCTATAGAAACTCTTATGATAAGCGGTTTTTTATCTGTAGGAGTTTTTTCTATTGTATAGATTCTGCTGTCAGCTGCGGCATTGCTTATAAGTTTTGCGGCCTGTTCACCAATTGAAAATCCAGGTTCCGGTAATTGTGTAGAAACAGATTTTCCATTGCTTACTTGAATGCCCTCTGGCAGTTGAATTTCTTTTCCGTTATTTTCTGAAAGCGAAAAATCATAGGCAGCAGAATCGCTGTTTATTTTTAGCCAGCTCCAGGTAAGGTACGGAATTGGATTTATATTTATAGACGCATTTTCTGCGTTTTTTGAGTTTATGTCTGTCATACTCGTATAATCTACCATATTTATAGGTTTTTTTCTAGTATATGCGAAAAGTTTGCGTTTTAGTTTTTATGGGTTATAATTAATAGGAATGGATGTAGACCGACAGTATGTAATAGATAATTTCGCAAAGGCGCTCAAAGAGAAGTGGATAACTGTTTATTATCAACCTATTATTCGTGCTGTAAATGGGCGTGTTTGTGATGAAGAAGCTCTTGCCCGCTGGATAGATCCTGTAAAAGGATTTT
>CAMVBP010000125.1 GCA_947165795.1 uncultured Treponema sp. | reverse complement strand
GGTGTATGCCTTGCAATGCAGCAGCAGCTTAAGGAAATTGGAATTCAGCTTGATATTGTCTTCAAACAATTTGCAGAAGTTACAAAAGAAAAACTTTTGTACCAGCAGTGCTACATGACAGGAATGGGCGGAGACAATCCTCTTGATGTTTATACAGGCTTCCACTCTTCAATGTTCTTCAACGGCAGCTACAATCCTTCTTTGTATAACAATCCAAAAGTTGACGAATACATTGACCTCGCCATGAGCGCTTCCTCAGAAGAAGAAGCAATGAATTATTTAAAGCTTGCTCAGTGGGACGGCGAAACAGGAACTGATTTTTACGGCGACTGTGTATGGCTTCCAATTCTTAGAGTTCAGCATGTTTTCCTTGTTCGCGAAGGAGTTCACTTCCCTGCAGAAGATGTAAGACCAGCTCCTCACCGTGGCGGAACATGGACAATTACAGAACAGATTTCTAACTGGGGCTGGGAATAATAAATTATGAACTTAAAAAAAATGTACGCTTCCGGAGCAACCGTATTTATCGGCGGTAAAGTTCTCCGGCTCATAAGTGTGCTTTTTGCCATAAGCATTATCTGTTTTGTGCTTATGGCTTTTTCACCGCTCGATCCACTGATTCAGTATCTGGGTGGTGAAAGCGCTGTTGTAAGCGGCGAAAAAGCACAACGGATTGCAAGCGAACTTGGGCTTGATCAGCCCTACTACATTCAATACTTTCACTGGATAAAAAATCTTTTGCATGGAGATTTCGGCTATTCAACAATTTATGAACAGCCTGTAATTTCTATCATAAAAGAAAAAGCCGGCGCTTCAATGCTGCTTCTTTTTGTTTCATGGCTTATAACCGGCGTTCTTGGATTTTTATTCGGCGTTATTGCCGCGCTTAAAGAAGGAAAAATTCCAGACAGAATTTTAAAAGTTTATGCACTTGCAATGGCTTCGGCTCCACCTTATTGGGTTGGTCTTTTGCTTGTAATGATTTTTTCAATTTATCTTGGATGGTTTCCTGTAGGCTTAAGCGCTTCAATCGGAATAGGAAGAAATCAGGCAGGATTTTGGGATGTTGCAAGTCATTTATTTTTACCGGCACTCACTTTAAGCTTAAGCGGAATTGCACAGATGACTCTTCACGTACGACAAAAGCTCCTTGATATTTTTTCTACAGATTACATTCTATTTGCAAAAGCACGCGGAGAAAACAAACTCATGCTTTTTACAAAACACGGTTTTCGTAACGTAATGCTTCCTGCAATTACAATTCAGTTTGCATCTTTGGGAGAAATTTTCGGCGGCTCAACACTTGTAGAAAAAGTTTTTTCTTATCCGGGACTTGGAAGTGCAATTGTTGCGGCCGGAATAAAAGGAGACATTCCTCTTTTGCTTGGAATAAGCCTGATAAGTTCAGTTTTTGTTTTTGCCGGAAATTTTATTGCAGATATACTCTGTTATTTTATTGATCCAAGAATCAGCCGCGGAGGTATTTATGCAGTTTAAAAATCCGGTTTTAAATTTCTTCAAAAAAATGAAAAGCAACAGAAGATTTTCAACACTCGTATTTTTAATTTCTTCGCTTTCAATTTTGATTATACTTCTGCTTATCGGAATTATTCTTCCGCAAAGCACAGTTGATATAAATCTTTCTGATATAAAGCAGGCTCCTTCTGCACATCACATTTTTGGTACAGACTGGCTCGGCCGCGACATGCTCTGCAGAACCTTAAAAGGACTTTCAGTAAGTATGGAAGTTGGAATAATCACCGCAGTTGCAAGCTGTGTAATAGCAGTGATACTTGGTGCAAGCGCCGCTTATTTTGGCGGTAAAGTTGATTCGGTTATTAAATGGCTGACCGATGTAACAATGGGAATGCCAATGACAATCTTCTTGATTATGATTTCGGTTCTTGTCGGCAAAGGCAAAAAAGGAATCATACTTGGAGTTGTACTTACACACTGGGTTCACCTTGCGCGCATTATTCGCGTTGAAGTTATGCAGATAAGAAACCGCCAGTACATTGCGCAGTCACGTTCGTTCGGAAAAAGCGGATTTTATATTTTAAAAAATCACATTCTTCCGGCAATTCTTCCGCAGTTCATTGTTGGTGTTGTTCTTTTGTTCCCGCATGCAATTTTACACGAAGCCGCAATTACCTTCCTTGGATTTGGAATTCCGCCAGATCAGCCTGCAATCGGAATTATTCTTTCAGAAGCAATGGGTTACCTGAATACAGGAATGTGGTGGCTTGCAGTTTTTCCCGGAGTTGTACTTGTTGTTATTGTAAGAATTTTTGACAAGCTTGGTGAACGGCTGAATTACATGCTCAATCCAACGACAGGACAGCAATAAAGCATCTGATTATTAAGGAAATTTTATGGAATCAAATAACGAAAAAAATCTTCTTGAAGTAGAAAATCTGAGTGTTTCATTTACACAGTATTCAAACGGAAGTGAGCGCAGAACAATAGAAGTAATTCACGACATTTCTCTTTCTGTAAAAAGCGGAGAAATTTTAGCTGTAATCGGCGCAAGCGGTTCAGGCAAAAGCCTTCTTGCACATGCAATCATGGGAATTCTTCCTGTAAATGCAGTAACAGGCGGCCAGATAAAATTCAAAGGCCGTCTGCTAAATGAAAAACTCAAGGAAGAGCTTCGCGGAAAAAAAATGGCATTAATTCCTCAGTCTGTAAGTTATCTTGATCCTTTGATGAACGTAAAAAATCAGATTGCAAGCCCGCTCGAAAAAAAGTCACGAAAAGAAAAACAGGCATTTGTTTCTAAACTTCTGAAAAAATTTGAGCTTGGAAAAAAAGTTTCGGAACAGTATCCGTTTGAACTTTCGGGAGGAATGGCACGCCGCGTTCTTATAAGCACAGCAATCACAAGCGGAGCCGAACTTATTATTGCAGACGAGCCGACTCCAGGCATGCACGAATCTGTTGTTGAAGAAACCTTAAAATCATTTAAATCTATGGCACAAAACGGAGCCGGAGTTTTAATGATTACCCACGACATTGACCTTGCATTTACAATTGCAGACCGCGTTGCAGTTTTCTGTGACGGACGTGTTGTAAGCATTGAAGAAACAGAAAATTTTGTTTCTCATCCTGAAAGATTAAAATCTGCATACAGCCGCGCACTCTGGCATGCATTGCCGCAAAACGGCTTTTATGTAGAAAAAGGAAAAACCTACGACGGTTCAATAAGTGATTCACAGGAAACTTTACAGGCAATTCAAAAGCAAAAGGAGGCTGTCTGATGTCTCTTGAATTAAAAAACTGTTTTTTTAAATATAAAGGAAACAAGGATTATCTTATAAAAGATTTTTCACTTACAATTGACCAGGGTGAAGTTGCAGGCTTAATTGGACCGAGCGGTTACGGAAAAAGCACAATCGGAAAAATTCTTGCAGGACAAATCAAACCCGAAAAAGGAGAAGTTCTTCTTGACGGAAAAAAGCTTCCGCAAAACTGCTACTGCCCTGTTCAGCTGATTTTCCAGCATCCCGAGCTTGCAGTAAATCCAAAATGGAAAATGCAGCGCACGCTTGAAGAAATTGGAACTGTAGATAAAGAACTTTGCAATGCGCTCGGCATAAAAGACATATTTTTAGACCGGTGGCCGCAGGAACTTTCGGGCGGAGAACTTCAAAGATTCAACGTTTACCGAGCTTTGCGTGCAGAAACAAAATTTCTTATTGCAGATGAAATCAGTACAATGCTTGATGTAATTACTCAGGCGCAAATCTGGAATGTTATTTTAGATTATTCAAAAGAACGCAATATCGGGCTTCTTGTAATTACACATAATAAAAGCCTTGCAGATGCTGTCTGTACGCGTAAAATTCAGGCAAATTTTAAGTAAATCAGAAAAAAAATATTAATTTACAAATACCTATTATTAACTTATACTTTATTACACAACACTATTTAATAGGATTACCAATTGAAATATATAACACGCAAGAATGTAATGCTTCTTCTTTTTACCTTATTAGGTATATTTCTTTTATCTTTATTAAGATATACAGGTGCTGCACAAAATGAATTTATTTCCTTAGGTGCAATAAAAATTCCATCAACTGCAAGACACGGTTTAATTTCAGGTTTAAGTTCATTAGTTTATATTTCGCTTGTATTTACAGACTATAAGAAAGGAATAAAAATTTCTCTCGGTCTTCTTTCCATAGCTTTTATCAACCTTTTTTATGGTCTTATAAAAGGAAGAGCCTTAGCTTCGCTGCCAGGATTAATTACAAACATTGTTGCAGTCTTTACAGTTATAATTATTTACTCATTCTACAAACGACTTTCCATAAGCAATCTTACAGATTACGTAACCGGCCATGGAAATCGAAGAAGTTATGTAAAAATAATTAATGAACACATCGAATCAAAAAAAGCATTTACTGTTGCATGTGTAGAACTTGAAGAATTCAAGCGTATAAACGATTTATACGGCATTCAGACAGGTGACTTTCTCCTTAAAAAAGTAACCGAAAAAATCAGTTCAATTTTAAACAAAAATGATAAAATATTCCGAATTACAGGAGCAACTTTTGCCGTAATTTTTGAGCCTGGAGAATCTCCAGAAAACCGACTTAGAAAAATTCTTGTTCCCGAAGTTGTTACATTTCCTTTGCAAAACGAAGCAACAAAAAACGAAACAAGCTGTGTACTTAATCTTCGTGCAGGACTTGTTTATTCTAATCCTCCATACAACGATAAAACTACTGCTTCTCAGATTTTAAATGAAGCAGAAACAGCTCTGGTTGCTACACGAAATACTGTAGATAAAAGATTCTGTATATATGATGAATCTATGAAAAACTCTGAAGTCGAGCAGAGAAAGGCAGAAGCTCTCGTTCAGGAAGCATTAAAAGGCGATTATTTTTACCTTGTTTATCAGCCACAATATACTACTTCCGAAAAGAAGCTTAGAGGTTTTGAAACCTTAGTTCGCTGCAGAAAACCAAACGGAACTATTATCAGTCCAAGCTTCTTTATTCCTGCTGCCGAAAAATCAAATTTAATAATGAAGATTGATGAATATGTCCTCAAAAAGGCAATGAAGGAATTTAAAACAATAATTGAAAACTCAAATTCAGATTTAATTCTTTCTATAAATGTTTCTGCAAAAAATATGAGCAGTTCAGATTTTGCAGATCGTGTAAAACTTCTTATTGCAGAAATGAGATTCCCTCCTGAAAATCTTGAAATAGAAATTACAGAATATTCTTTTGCAGGATCTATGGAAAAAACAATTTCTAATATAGATAAGCTGCATGAAATTGGTGTTCAAATTGCACTTGATGATTTTGGAACAGGTTATACATCTATACGCCAGATGATGAAACTTCCTATTAATCTTTTAAAGATTGATAATAATTTAATTGATGATATAGAAGTAAATCAGAATTTGCGCGATATTGTAGACTCTGTAATTTACATGGGCCATATTATGAATTGCGAAGTTATTTCTGAAGGCGTAGAAAAGATAGAACAGCTTAATATATTAAAAGAACATAAGTGCGACTTCATTCAGGGTTACATCTGGGGAAAACCAGTTTGTCTTGATGATGCAAAAACTTTATCAGAAACAGACTGATATGGACGGAATTGTTCTTCTTGCAAAAAAGAGCGGACCAACTTCTTTTTCTTCTCTTAACAGCGTAAAAAAAGCCCTCGGTACAACAAAGGTCGGACACACCGGAACTCTGGATAGTTTTGCCCAGGGCTTACTTGTAGTCTGCACAGGCCGTCTTACCCGCCTTGCTGGAAATATTACGGCCTTTGATAAATCTTATGAAGCAGTAATTAAATTCGGAGAAGAAACCGACACTCTTGAATTTACCGGAAATGTAATAAAACACTCTCCCCTTCCTTCTGAGCAGGAACTTCGCCAGGCAGTAGAAAAAATAAGTCAAC
>CAMVBP010000124.1 GCA_947165795.1 uncultured Treponema sp. | reverse complement strand
AATCATTTTAATCCTTTTGATAACTTTGCAATTCATCACGTACTTCTGCCGTATCTTCACAAGCAGAAGCGCGATTTATATAAAGTCATTCGCGAAGGAAACTATACAAACTTTCCGGGACTTTTCGGACTTTTCTTCAGGCACTGCAATACGCTTCCATTAAGTTCCAGTTTTGCAACAATGAAACTTTTTATGGATGCCATAAAAACTCTTCTTGCACGCGGAGAAAAAATTCTTGTTTATGCTGAGCAGGCAATGTGGTGGAATTACAGAAAGCCACGTCCACTCACAAGCGGTGCATTTAAATTTGCAGTAGAATCTGATGTTCCGGTTCTTCCGATATTTATTACTATGGAAGATTCAGATTTAATTGACAATGACGGATTCCCGATTCAGGAATATACAATAAATATTCTTCCGGCAATTTTTAAAGATCCTGCTAAAAGCAATAAAGAAAACATTGAAGAAATGAAAAAGAAAAATTATGAATGCTGGAAAAAGGTTTATGAAGATTTTTATAAAATACCTTTAACCTACGCCACACAAAGCAATTAAAAATGAAAAGACCGGATACAATTTATTATAAAGACGAATTAAACGACGAATTTGCCGGAGATTCCATTCAGCCGCGGCCAATAGATGAAAAATACTGGTATGGCGACAATTCATTTTATTTTCGAATAATGAGGCTTTTCTGGTACAGGATTTTTGCCTTCCCTATTGCCTGGGCTTATTTAAAATTAAAATATCATCATAAAATTATAAACCGCGGCGTAATTTCAAAATATAAAAAAACTTCGATTTTCGTTTTTGCAAACCACACAAATAATATTGCAGATGCGCTTATACCTTCAATGGTAAGCTTCCCGCATTCAACTTTTGTTGTTGTAAATGCGAATAACGTTTCCATGCCTGTTCTTGGAAAAATTACGCCTTATCTTGGTGCTCTGCCTCTGCCGGACAATATGACTGCAACTAAGAATTTTATGAATACAATGAAGCTTCGCCTTCAGAAAAATTCAAGCATTATGATTTACCCGGAAGCACACATATGGCCGTTTTATACTAAAATACGTCCGTTTACAGATTTGTCTTTCCGCTACCCTATTATAAATAACTGCCCGACTTTCTGTTTTACAAATACTTATCAAAAGAGAAAATTTTCGCGTACTCCGCGCATTGTAACATATGTGGACGGGCCTTTTTTTCCGGATGAAAGTCTCGGTAAAAAAGAAAAACAGACTGATTTAAGAAACCGCGTTTATGAAAAAATGGTAGAAAGAAGCCGAAATAATAATGTAGAAATTATAAAATATATTAAGCAGGAATCATAAAACTGTGCTTATTCTTTCCAGAAATTAACCTTTTCTACAATTAAATCAGTAATTTCTTTTCCGATATCTTCAATTCCCATTTTCTTTAAATCTTTGCACATTTTATTCCAGCTGGCGTCAAAGTTTTCCGGCTTGTCCATAATCATTGTAATTAAAGCCTGCTTTACATATGCATCTGCGCTGTCTACAATTTTCTGCGATTGTGTTTTAAGAGGATACTGCCATACCTGACCGTAATCCGAAACGCCGAGTTCTTCGCTTGTAGGAAATAAATCGCTCCAGGTTTCGGCACCATAAGCCTTTAACGTTTCTTTTTCTGCAATATTATACGATTTAATGACATTTTCCCTCTGGCTCTTTCCAAAGAAATTTCCTGTTGAATCTTTATATGCAGTTCCTGCCTGTGGGAAAGGATAAGCCCATGCACCAATCCCCCGTTCCCTGTCTTTTACTGGATCATTCAATGAAATTCTTTTTCCTGAATTATCATAATAATAATCCTGCCCTTCAATTCCCCAGTTAGTAAGAATCTGAGCTTCTTCGGAACATAACCAGTCAAGAAATTCAAATGCACGTTCAGGATCTTTACAGCTTTTTGTAATTGCTATTCCCCAGCCGCCCGCAAAGCCATAATCTTTTAATGAAGGTTCAAGAATTCCTTTCTGAGCTGTTACAGGAAGAAAGGCATAACTTCTTTCCGGATGATCAGATAATGAAATTTTATCCTGAATCTCCAAAATCTGATAATATGGACACGAAGTTCCAAGAATGTAACCTTCGGAAATTTTTGTTTTCCAGACATCGAAGGTTTGTGTAAAACTATCCGGATCCAATAAATCTTCATTATAAAGTTTATTCAACCAGCGGTAATAAACATCCATTTTTGGATAAAGGAATTTATATGTAGCCTTATATGTTTTTTGATCAACAATCCACTGTCCGTCATCTCCATAGCCCCAGACAAAACCTGCAGGATTAGAAAGATCAACAAACCACCACCATTCATCGCAGACAAAAGAAAGTCCTATTGTTTTATGACCATTTATTTCGGGATATTTTCTCTTATAAGCAAGAAGAACTTTTTCAAAATCATCAAGAGTCTGAATTTTGGGATAACCGGAATCTTTTAAAACAGCATTTTGAATCTGAAGGCTGCCAGAAGGTGTATTTACTTCCTGACGAATCTCATAAGCACTGGTTGCATAAATTGAAGGATCATCCATAGAATATCGCAATCTGGAAAGCTGATTTCCATAAAGTTTTTTCATATTGGTTCCATGTTCGTCCATATATTGATCAAACGGGACAAGCGCTTTTTTTTCTACGAATTCGGCAAGGTTTCCTTTTGTAAAAATTAAATCGGGATAAAAATCGTCGGCAAGCATTAAGGAAGCAACATCTTCCTTTTCTCGAGGTATATAAATAGGAATAAGCTTTACTCCGGTTCGTTTTGTAATTTCCTGTGCGATTGCATCAGAAAACTCAATGTCGCCTGTAAAATCAGGAGAATAATATGTAAAGCTTACAGGTTCTATAGCGGCAGATTTTGATTTACTTTTGGAACATGAAGCAGATATTAAAATGTAGAAAACAACAAGAAAAAAATAAAATGCCTTAATGAGATTATTTTTATTCCTCATCTACAGATTTTCCTGCCTGCTGCTTAAATTCTTTTGGAGTAAGACCTGTATTCTTTTTGAACCTCATAAAGAAATAATCTGTATTATTAAAACCAATTAATTTTGCTATCTGATAATTCTTAAGGTTTGTATTCAGCAATTTATCTTTTGCAGATTCAATTCTAAGATTATCCAGGAAGGTGTTGAACGGAACTCCGGTATAAAGCTTAAATTTCTTTCCAAGATAAGCACTGTTACAATTAAACAGTTCACCAAGATTTTCGAGTTTTAAATCCTGATTGAAATTAGATTTAACATATGCAACAACCTTTAAAATCATAGAATCAGAAGTATTTGTATTAAAGCATTCAATGTAATTTTCCGTAACAGATTTAAAATGATCGATTAAAGAATTGAAAGAATCCAGTTCAAGCATTTCAGAAACGAAATCTAGTTTTACGGTTTCTTTAAAATCACGTTCCGGATATTTTTCTACAACAGAATTTCTAAGATTTACAAGAATTGAAATGACATCTTTTTTAACCTGAGCTTCTTTTAAAGATTCATCACTAAAGTGTTTATATAAAAACTCAATATTCTGCTGCAGTTTTTCCTTATCATAAGTTTCTATACAGAAGAGAAGCTTCTGTATAAATTCTTCTTCAGTAATTTGCAGTTCAGATGAATCAATTTTTTTCTGAAGGATTTCTTCACGCAGATTAGAGAAAAATGATGAATGTGTTGAATTTCTTATTGCACCAGAAAGTTGAACAATCTTTTTCTCAAGCAGTTCTTCGTCGACAGGTTTTAAAAGATAAGCTTTTGCGCCGGCATTCAGTGCCTTCTGAGCATATTCAAATTCTGCAAAACCAGAAAGAATAATAATTGAAGGCATTTTAAAGTCTGTTTTATTAACAGTCTGCTGGGCATAATATTCAGAAACTTTTTCAAGAAGCTGAATTCCAGTAAGGCCTGGCATTTTTATATCAAGGATTACAAGATCCGGCTGATTATCGATAATCTGCTGATAAGCCTCTTTTCCGTTAGAAGCAGCCCCGCAAATTTCAATTCCAAGGCTCTCCCAGTCTAAGATGTTTTTTAAACCATTTCTAATATTTTCTTCGTCATCGGCTATAAGTAATTTTAATAAGTCCATCTAAGCTCCGAATACTTATTTTTTTTTATATTTTAACACAACTTTTTAGAAAATCATAGAAAAAAAAGAAAAAAATAATAAAAATTTATCAAAAAAAAGAGTTCGGAGCGGCTTTTAAAACTACTTTATCTGGCTTAATTTTCAATCTTCAATCTGACGACAGTTCCTTCATTCTTTACGCTGGATATTATTAATCCGCTGCTTATTCCATAGAATAATTTTATTCGTGAATTTACATTTTCCAGCCCTATTGAAGTTCCATGCAGAACAGATTTTGATTTATAAGAAATCATTGTATCAGAATTTATTGACTGAGGCTTTTCGCTTACATCATTTATAATTTTATTTTCATTAAGATTCTTTAAGTATTCGTCAAAATTTGCAAAATTAGAATTCAATTCATTCAGTTTAGACTCCTGAATTCCAGGTCCATCATCTTTTATTTCTATTATCAAAAATCTCTTTGAATCAATAACTTCGTTGCAGGCTTTGATGTTAAGATTTCCGCCGTTTTCATTATTTTCGAGGGCGTACTTTACAGAATTTTCTATAACAGGCTGAATTAAAAGTGGAAGAATTTTTTCGCTTTCTTCGCAGAGATTTTCTATTTTATATTTAATTCTTTCGCCAAAACGCATCTTTTGAATTTTCAAATAACTTTCAATAATTTCTATTTCCTGGACAAGAGGGACAGGCTCATCTTTTAATGAAAGATTGTATCTTAAAAGAGATGCAAGCAGCCTTAGCATTTTTGCAGTATCCTTATCGTTCGAGCTTAAGGCTTTCATTCTTATTGATTCAAGAGTATTAAAAAGGAAATGAGGATTTATCTGCGAACAAAGCATTTTAAAATTCATTTCGTTCTGTTTAGAAAGAATCTTATGATATTCCAGATCCTGAATATATACTTTTTGAATTAATTTTTTTGTATCTTCTGCCATTTTATAAAGGGCTTGATAAACATTTTCAAATTCATCATTTCCGCCGATAGAACTTTCAATTTCGAATTTATTTGAAACGACATTATCAATGCCTTTCTGAATTTTTTTGAATCTTGCTTTTATATAGGCCAGATAATGTCTTAAAACGAGATATACAAAAAGAATAATTAAACAAAGAATAAAAATTGCAAAGATAAGCATTTTAAAAGTTGCTTTATTCAAATGGTAAAGAGGAATTAAAAACAGAACTTTAAATTCTACATCTGAATATGGCGCAACAGAAAATGCTAATCCTTTTATTGCAATTCTTTCATTTCTGAAAACTTTCTTTTCTATATTATTTTTTTCAAAATCATAAGAGGCACAAATATTCATTAAGAGTTTTTTTTCTTCGGGACTAACATTTTCTATTATTCCATAAATATAATCATTTCCTGAAAAAAATACGTAATCATAAGGCAATTTTACAACTGCATATTTGCTGTTGTTAAGATTAAAGTTTATAACAAGCACTCCAAGAAAATGATCCTTTTCCCATATAGAACGGATAAAACACATATATTCCTTTTGTGTTATAGGATCGCTCATAAGCTGCAAAAAGCCCTGCCCTTTTAATTCAATTGCGTTTTTATACCACTGCGTATTTATTATTTTTTCAGGCGCCTTTACAATAAATGAATTATCAAGCAGTGAATAATTTTCTGTATAAATTTTAAAGCTTTCGACTATATTATAATTAACAAGAGAATCTACAAGATAATTTATGGAAGAGTAATCTGCATAAACCTGCTGAATATCTGAATAATCTGTTTCAAGGATTTTTTTTACCTGTTTGTTTATGTAAATCTTATCAGAAAATTCTTTTACATCTTCCAAATATTTTGTAAAAATATTGCTGGACTGATACAACGAAGCAGAAACCTTTTCTTCCTCCCAGCCGAGCATTGTTTTGTAAACGAAAGCCAGATAAGTCAGGGAAAGAAG
>CAMVBP010000123.1 GCA_947165795.1 uncultured Treponema sp. | reverse complement strand
TCAAGTTTCCATTGAAGTAATCTGGAACATGATAAGTTACGCTGCGTGTAGTTGAATCTGTATCAAGGATTCCTGACCAGTATGCAACAGGTTTATTCTGCTTGCGCTTGAACGGATTAAGGTTGCGTGCAAGTTCATCCATTCCGGCACCACCACCAATTGCAGACATGTTTTTAAGAACTTCATATTCCGGCAAAACAAGATCAAGAATTTGAGTTGTAGAAACTTCAAGTGCGCGTTTCTTAAAGAACTCAGCAAGAGGATTAGGCATTGAATAGCCTGCAACCTGTAAAATACCTTCGTCTACAGCGTAAATAATTATCTTTCCGCTGTCTGAAGAAGAATATTCAATAGTTAAGTCACTTCCAGATTTAATTTCTTCCGGAACGTTGAGTGTAATTTTGTTTGTTCTGTTGTCTTTGTCGATTGAGAACGGAATTGCTCCATAACAGAACGGACTCATAAATATTTCTTCAGAAGCGGCATCTCTTGTAAACATTACGTTAATGTAACCGTTACCTTCCATGTCGGCTGGAATATCAATTGTTTGTTCTGTAGAAAGTGAATCAGTCTTGAACCATTTGCTTGTGTAAACCTTATCGCGTTCAACAGTAATAAGACCAGCTCCGGCGTAAGGTGCCTTAATAAATACCTTAGCTTTCTGTCCTGCCTTCAAATCAGAAGATTCAAGGCTTAATTCAAGTTCTGCTGTTCTTGTAAGGCTTCTTGTAACATTTTCAGTTCCCATTACGCTGTAAGAAATTGTGTTGAAAACAAGACCTGAATTGTCTGTAATGGTTACCTTATATTCACCACCGTTAGTTGTCGGCAGAGTAAAATCAAGACCTTCTTTTGGAATTGTATAAGACTTAGAAGAAACCGGATAAGTTTTCTTTACCGACTGATACTTATAAAGTCCGTCATACTGTTTTACAAGAGTAGAAACGTACTTAACTTCTTCAATTGCAATTGTTATATCATTAACAGAAGTCTTTTCAAGATTCTGGTCTATTGCAATAAGATTGATTTTTCTTACAGAGTTTCTGTTTATGTAAGAAAGCTTTCCATCAGTTTTGTAACCGATAAGATACTTTAGTGGAGAAACGTAAGTTCTTGCAACCTGAGAAACACTTCGACCGCCGCCCTTTACATAACCTTCTGCATAGAAATCAAGTCTGTAAGTTGCTTTTTCGAATTTTTCTGTATTAAGAATAAATGAAGTTTCTCCGTTTTCATCAGTCTCTTTTGTTCCAAGGAATTCTTCAAAAGAATTACCTTTATATAAAGGGTCAGAGAAGTAGTAATCTGAATAACGTCTTAAGCTTGGGAAGCCAGGTGTAAGAGTCAACTGAGCTTTAACTTCGTTTCCGCTTGCTGGTGTTCCAAAGAGGTTCTTAAGGGAAACAGTTCCTTTTAAGTCTCCAGGGTTGAGCCAGCCTGTATTTGGAAGAGGATCAAAGCCTGTTGTGATTTTAAGTGTATCAGGAAGGAATTCTTCAACCTTAACAGTTGTTCCTGTAAGATAACTTTTACGTGTGTAATTGTCGTTCTGAATAACACGTGAAATTTCAATGTTATAAACACCGGTTGGAGAATAATCCTGAGTTGCAAAATTAATTTCTGCAAAGCCTGAAGAATCCAGCTGGAATTGCTGTGAATAAACAGTAGAAGAATTTGAATCCGTAACATTACATTCAAGAGTAATATTAGAAAGGCTGATATTCCAGTCGCCGGCTTTTACAATAAGTCCAAGATTAACAGTGTCTCCAGGTCTGTACATTCCTCGGTCAGAGAAGATGTATCCTGTTAATGCCTGTGAATCTGATTTTCCATAAACTCCGCCAACGTCATAGTTAGAGTAATCAAGATAGCGGCCGTTTCCTTCATATGGCATAAATGAAAGATCGTTTGCAGTCTTTACTACAAAGGCTGTTGGTCTGTGTTCATTTGAATATGTGCCGTAACTTGTTTCTGGAAGTCTTGCATGTCCGTTAGAGTCTGTTTTTGTAGAAGCAATTGCATTTCCGTTAAGACCGACAATGCTTACTTCTGCATTTGCAACAGGCTTACCTGTAGAAAGTGACTGAACAAAAACATCTTTAGTGTTATCTGCATTTCTCTTTACAAAGAAACCAAGGTCTGTAATAAGAATAAGTCTCTTGTCGCTAAGACCGTCATCATCATAATAATAAGATTCGTTGCTGTTTGAATTGCTTACTTTAAATATGAACAAGCCGTTGCTCAAATTCTTTGAAGGAATATTTTTTAAGTCATCAGAGAAATCAAATGCAAAGTAAGAAATAGTCTCGTCTGAATAATCTACAATATCTTGTTCGTAGTATTTTGTTTCTGCAATATTCTTTTCTGAGAAGCGGTATGAATCGAATGAGAAATTCTGCATGTTTCCGTTAGACATAGAAACAAGATGGTTTACATCCTTTGGCATAATTCTTGAAAGAGAGTAGTAAACTGTTTTTACACCACGAGAATACATTGCCATTTTCTTGCTGCCCGAAAGTGAAAGAATTGTTCCTTCAGAAAGAATTCCAAGTTCTTTTGGATAGCGTTTTGAATAAATAACAGTTTCTGTGTCTTCTGTAAGTTTGTATCCGCCGTGGAATAAAATGTTTCCTGTGAGTTTTACATAAAGAGCTTTTCCTGCAGGAGCCTTAAACTTGAATGAATTTAATGTAGAAACATTTTCTTCTGTCGGGATAATTTCAAAATCAATTTTTGAAGATTTGGAAAGAACTAAGTCAGTTACTTCGTCCGTGCTGTACCATGAATAATCTGTTGCTGCACGCCAGCCCTGTTCTGCAGGTCTGTCTTTTGGAAGTAAATAAATCTGCAGGTGTTTTGCTAATTCTTCGCTTGAAATCTGTCCCTTTGTAGAAATATGAAGGACCTGATCGTAATTATTCGAATCATTCTTTACAAGAGTATGAGAAATATCATTAATTCGTACATAATCGCTCATTCCTGGAATTTCAACATAACGTGAATCGTAATTAAAACTTGCAGTTGTATCCTGATTTGCTGCGTGAATAGCTGCATTTGATTTTAATTTAATTTCCATTGAAGAAGTTTTTGGAGGCATAGGAATGTTTTCACTTACGAGATAAGCTCTGGTTCCTTCCTTGTTGAATTTTGTTGTGTAGGAATAATTCTGAGTTACAGCTTTCTTTCCTTCTCCGATTGTAAGAGTCATAGAAAAAGCTTTATCTACATCTTCTTTTTTCATCGGGTGAGAAGTATAAAGCGTACAGGTAACTCTTTTATTGTTTGGATCAATCGGGTCTACATAAAATTCAGCATCATATAAAGAAGCTGTTAATTTTTCTGTAATAAAAGTCTGGTCCCCGCTTACATTTATGTTATCTGCAAAAACCTGGGCTGTGTAATTGATTTTATATTTTGTATTAAGTTTCCAGTTTTCAGAAGGTTCAAATACAAGCTCTGTATCTGAAGCCCAGCGCCATTCTCCGGCGATTGGCGGGTCCAGACTGATCTGTCCAGACGGAGCTTTTCCAACTTCATCAATTCTGGCAGCAGAACCATTAAAATTTAAAACAAGTGAAGAAGGATAATCTGTGTATTCCTCTGTGTAAGGTTCAGAAAGGTAATAAGAAACTTTTACCTTGCCAGATTTGCCGGAAGCTTTCTTTTCTTTTTCAGGTTTTGGGTCACCAGATTTACAGGCAACAAGCGATATCAAAAAAAGAAAGAGCGTTGTAAACAAGATGAGACTTTTTTTCATACATTATCTCCTTAAAATTTCCGCGGTAGCGGTGCGAATGGAAAATCTGCATTTAGCAGAATAACCTAAAAAACTAATCTTTTTTCTATAATAAATAGACTCTTGCATTATATAGATAATTTTTTGTTATGTGAATAGAGAGACTATTAAATGTATGGAAATCAGATTTTGTTTTTGTTCGCAAAAAGACTTCCGTTGCACGAATCTGATTTTCCATGTATTTGCTTTTTTCTCTATTCCATACAGTTGATTATATGTTATAATTATTTTATGAAAAAAAAGTTACCCGTTTTAATTATTTTTCTGTTTGTTTCCTGCATGTCTTTATGGTGCGAGTCTAAATTTTCTGCTAAAGAATGGAAAAAGCTTTCCGCCGATGAAAAAACTATTGTTTTGCTTACTGCTTCAGAAATAGAATCGCTTGGTATAGATTATTGTGATTTTGAATGTAAAAGCTATAAGGATAATGATTTTTCTTATTTAAAAGATGAGCTGAAAGAAAGATGTAATATTACTGATAGAAAATCTTTTGATGAATATCTGCAAAAAGCCGCAGTGGATGAAGATGAGTTTGAATTCATAAAATTAAATTCCGGAAAAACTTTTGTTCAGGTTTTGGAAAGTGTGAAATCTAGTGACAGTTATTATGATGGTGATTTACTTTATTTTTATGAAAATTATCCAAAGCTTGGAAAGCACGGATTGGAAGCAGAAGATATCAGTATAAAACTTTTTATAATAAGATTAGGTTATTCTGCCGGTTTTATTACAAAAAAAGAGATGATAAAGCTTTCTTCACCTTTTATAGAAAAGGCTCTTAGTGATTATAAAAATATGGAAGATTTTGCAGCTCATAATCTGGCATATTTTTTCATGCTTGATTTTTCTGTTTGTAATGTTTTAGGTCGTGATTATACTCCTCAAAAAACTATGCCATTATTTGATACATGGAAAGAAATTTTAAATGAACTTCCGGCAGATGAGATTAAATTTAACGGTAAGGACGCAGATAAATATTCAATGAAGCTGGAAGATGCAATTTATGTACCGGCAGAAGAATATCAGGTTTTTGTAGAATATTTAAAAAATTATTTTAAGAATACACCTTTGTCACTTCCGGTAGTTCATAAATGCTATGAGCAATATGGACATTTAAATATTATTAAAGATCATCTTATTCTTATTGAACCTGCAGAGTACGATAAAAAAACAAAAAAGACTCGTGAACAGTTTTTTGAAGAAAACTACAGGAGTTTATGGAACAGCCTTGATGAATATGAAAAATTTTTAATAGCCTGTTCATGTGTTTTTTTTGAAATAAATTCTCAATTTCATCTGGATATAGCAAGCGAAGTTCGTTTTGAGTCAAAAACAAAAAATGCCACAAGAATTTTAAATGAAAACTGGAATATTAACAGTTATGAAGAATTGATGGCAGCTTATAATAAACTTGCAGAAGGTGAACAGGATGCTTCATTTAGAAGTATGCTTGATTTATACAATGAAAATCCAAATTCATCAGAAATAGAAATATGCGAAAGAGAAAATTATAACATTGTAGGTCTTTCCCGTTTTTATTTAGCCGGATATTTTAAAGATAAAATAGGAAGTCATTGTCTGGAAGCATGGGTAGAAGGAAGAAAAATTTCTCTTATAAGATGGGGAATTGGAGCAGGGTATATTTCTTACAAAGACGGAATAAATCTTATAAAACCGATTGCAGAAAAGCTAAAAGATGATTACGTATCTTTTGATGATTTTATAGGTCACTGGATTGCAGGCTACTGTTATAATGATATTTATAATGCGACAACAAAAAACTGGATTAAAGGAATTCTTGAAGCAATAGAAAATTCCCGCGCTTATATTCCTTTAGAAGAATTGAATTTTACCGGAAAGAACGCAGATAAAAATCATGTAATGACTGCTCAGGATGGAATTTATAAAATTTCTGATAAGGCTGCACAATACATGACAATTAATAAACTTTACTGCGATTATTCAGATGATAAGGCAGACAAATCAACATTAAAAAATCTTATAGCAGAGGAAAATAAGTATCCCGAAATAACCGGTATTACTTTTTATTTCCATTACAATTTAATTTGTCAGTTTTCTTCTACTTCCGAAAGAGTTGCATATATGGAATCAAAAATAGACTATGTAAATTCTCTTGCAAAAAACGATCATGATTACATTTTAAAGGAATATTTTTCTGATCTCCTTAAAATCAATAAATGTGAAAAGGTTCTGGAGCTTTATGATTCTCTGCCACAGGATTTAAAAACTGATGAAGACTTTTATTATTTTTATGCCTATGCAAATTATTTAAAGTCTTTAAAATGTGAATCCATTATTGAACGCGATGTTTATTCTTCGCGCGCATTTACTGCCCTTATTAAATTAAACTCTATGGGATATGAATTGGAC
>CAMVBP010000122.1 GCA_947165795.1 uncultured Treponema sp. | reverse complement strand
TTCTTTTCCTTTAATTTCTTTTTCGCCTAAGGGCGAACTTCTCTATTTTTTTTGTGCAATGCGCACCAGTGGCCGTGCACGGTAACTAATCAATTGAAATAAAATATATTTATAATATGGTGGAAAATCCCAAGTCAGAGCTTTAGGCTTGTTATAAAAGGATTTTCGGTTGTCAGGAGATTTGTACATTCAAAAAGCAAAGCTCCCAAAAACACCATAATAGAGGTAACTATGAATTTAAAATATTATCAGAAAGAATCAGAATGTATGCCTTTGGAGGAACTTCGTAAGCTTCAGGGCGAAAGACTGGCAAAAAATTTCCGCCATGTTTATGAAAATGTTGAATACTACAGAAAGCGCTGCGAAGAAGCCGGTGTAACTCCAGACGATATTAAAGGCCTCGATGACCTTGATAAAATTCCATTCACCTGCAAGGATGACCTTCGCCAGACTTATCCATACGGACTTTTTGCAGTTCCAATGAGCAAGGTTGTCCGCATTCACGCATCGAGCGGAACAACAGGAAAACAGATTGTAGTTGGTTATACAAAAGAAGACCTCGACATTTGGGATGACTGTACAGCCCGCCAGCTCGTAGCAATTGGTGCCGACGAAAATGATATTGTTCAGGGTGCTTACGGATACGGACTCTTTACAGGAGGCTTTGGTCTTCATGGTGGAGCAACAAAGCTTGGCTGTGAAGTTATCCCGATTTCCAGCGGAAACACACAGCGTCAGATTACCTTCATGCAGGACCTTAAATCAACAGTTCTTTGCTGTACTCCTTCATACGCTGCATACCTTGGCGAAACTCTTAAAGACATGGGCTTGTCTCCTGCAGACATTCATCTTAAAGCCGGAATCTTTGGAGCAGAACCATGGACCGAAGAAATGCGCCGCGACATTGAAAAATCACTTGGAATTAAGGCTTATGATATTTATGGTCTTACAGAAGTTATGGGACCTGGCGTTGCTTATGAATGTTCAGAGCAGGCCGGCATGCATGTAAACGAAGACCACTTTATTATAGAAACAATCGATCCAAAAACAGGAAAGCGTTTACCGGACGGCGAAAAAGGAGAGCTTGTATTCACAGCAATTACAAAGCAGGCATTCCCACTTATGCGCTTCCGCACAAAAGATATCGGCGTATTGAATCGTGCACCTTGTGCCTGCGGCCGAACCTTTGTTCGCATGAGTAAGCCAATGGGACGTACAGACGACATGCTTATTATCCGCGGTGTAAACGTATTCCCAAGCCAGATCGAAGGAGTCCTCCTCCAGAACGGATATCCGCCAAATTACCAGATTATTGTTGGCCGTGTAAACAATACAGATACTTTTGAAATTAAAGTAGAAATGACTGCAGAAAAATTCAGCGACGTAATTTCAGAAGTTAATAAGCAGGAAAAAACTCTGGAGAGTGCACTTTTGAGTGTTCTTCAGATTAAGGCAAAGGTTACGCTTGTTGCACCAAAGAGCATTGAACGCTCGGAAGGAAAAGCTAAGCGCGTTATTGATACCCGTAAACTTCATGACTAGGATTGGAGTATAGGTAATGGTGCTAGGTTTTAGGTGTTAGGGATGCAGGGGAAAAGCCTTTCCCCTGGGCTCAGCCCATTCGGTCTTCGCCACACCCCTTTCGCCTAGGGGGCCAGCCCCCTAAAACCCCTGGAAACTAAAACATGTCATCTGGCACCTAAATACAAGGAGAAAACTATGACAATTAAACAGATTTCTATTTTTATTGAAAACAGAAAAAATGCTTTATCAGAACTTACAAATGTTCTGGCAACTCACAATATTAATATGCGCGCAATGAGCCTTGCAGATACAAGCGATTTTGGAATTGCACGCATTATCGTAGATAATTCTGAGCAGGTTCAAGCTGCACTGGAACGTTCACATTACATAGTAAAAGTAACACCTGTAATTGCAATCGAAATTCCAGACGAAGCCGGAAGCTTGAACAGAATCCTCAAGATTCTTGCAGATAACGGACGCAACGTTGAATACATGTATGGCTTTACCGGCCGAAAATCTGGTTCTGCATACATGATTATCCGTTGTACAGATGTTGCCGAAACAGAAAAGGTTTTCGAAACTGCAAACATCAAAATGATTTCTCAGGAGCAGCTTGCAGATATCTAAAAAAATCATCTGCAAAAAAATCCGCCGGATTTTTCCGGCGGATTTTTTTTGTAAATTTATTTATTAATTTTTATCACGTGCCACTACAACAGAACCTGCAAAGGCACATAAAATCATAAGGTATTTAAAATAAGAATCATAGAAAAGCATAAGAAGAATTAAAAACACAGAAACAAAATAAACTGCCATTTTTTTTACGTTTAGATTTAGTGCTTCTCCACGCATTTTTTTTACAATATAAAAACCAGCCAGCATAATAATGTAAATGCCCAAACAAATAACTACCAGCGGAATATTAGCTTTATTTATATTCATTTTGATTCTCCCGCCAAAATAAATTTCTGCAGAGTTTTTCTTGCACTTTCAAAAGCGAGCGGTATTTTTTCTATATCCTCTGCAGTCTTTACGCAGTAAAAATTTAATTTCTGAACTTCAGACTGTTCAGGTTTTAAATAAGAAATAAATTCTTCAATTGAATTATATTTTTCCGGAAGAGGCGCTGCAAAAAAAATATCACAGGTTTTGTATTCAATATTTTTATAAACATAAGTATTTGGAAAAGAGCAGATATATTTTATATCTTTTCCAGAAAGTTCAACGCCAAGCTCTTCCCTGCACTCGCGTAAAACAGCATCTTCGGCACTTTCTTCAAAATCTACAAAACCGCCGGGAAGCGCTGCAAATCCTTTTCTCGGTTCTTTTGCACGTACTTCAAAAAGTATATTATTATTTTTATCAAAAATTATAATTCCAACAGCGGCGGCAACATTATTATATAAGTCAAAGCCGCAGTCAGGACAAATCCATTTACGGTTTGCACGGCATTCAATTTTCTCGCTTCCGCACATAGGACACATTTTAAAATCATTATTTATCATTCAAAACCTCGCATTGTAATTGCATCTGCCAGCGCTTCAGAACGACGGATTGTCTGAGTAATCAGCGGAACAATTAACGGAATAACATTTTTAAGCCCGTTTCTTTTTTTAGAAGTTTCTCCCATGGAGCCGCGTATAATCTGCGTTTTTACAATGGAAATTGCTTCATCAATTAAAAGCGGAATAAATCTAAAAATAATTTCTATAATCAAAATTAAATATCTGATCGGGATTTTTATTTTTTCCAGAGGCGAAAGTACAATTTTTAAAGAATCAATCAAATCATATTCCGGAGTAGAAACAAAGAACGAACTTATGCAGGCTAACGAACAGTAGGTTCGTATAATTGCAATTAAACAGAATATTAATTTGGAAGGCGTAATTGTAAACCACTTCCAGGTTGTAAAATGAATTTCGTTTTCCAGCGCAGGATGAAAGATTAATTGGAATACGCTGTAAAATAATAAAAACGGAAGAATCTTTAAAAAAGATTTTAAAAGCTTTTTCATGCTGAATGACGCAAGCTTGCAATAAATTAAAGCTACCAGCAGCATTACCGAAGAAAACCATAAACTTCTGGCAGCAAGAGAAAAAACAAAAAGCAATGCAAATAACAAAAGTCTTACTGCCGAAGGAAGCTTTTCTATAAAAGATTTTTTCTGTTTTCTCGCGCCCGAAAGTCCAAGAGAAACAGCACTTAATCCTTTAAGCATTTTAGAAGCACTCAGCGGATGTAAAGTTTCTGAATCTTCATTATCTTCAATGTATCCATATTCGCCGAGAGAATCATAGGCAATTGTGTTATTTTCAATTCTAATTTCCCGGTCAGAAAAATCTGCTTCGCTTTTATGATGTGTACTGAACAAAACAGTTTTTCCCTGCGAAGCCAGTTCTCTTAGCATATTCAAAACAATAATTCGTGTCTTACTGTCCAGTCCGCTTGTCGGTTCATCAAATAAAATTACAGGAGTATTCAACGCAAGAATTCCTGCAATAGAAAGCCGCCTTTTTTCACCGCCCGAAAGTTCAGTAGTTCTACGCTCGCCGAATGTCTCGTAAGGAATGCCGGCATTTTCCATCGCAGTTTTTACCGTATTAAATAATTCTTTTCCATGAACGCCGCGATTCCTTGGACCAAAAGCAACATCGTCTGCCGCAAAATTTTCAAATAAGGCAGCAGCCGCATTCTGCTGGGCAAGTGCCACAGGAAAATATTTATCAAAATCAGAAGGCTCAGAATTATTTGAATTTATTGAACCGTTTTTTTCCGTATAATAATGAATTGTTCCTTCATACTGCAAAAGTCCGCTGCAAATTTCCAGCAGTGTAGATTTTCCTGCACCGGAAACTCCGGTTAATGCAACAAGCGTTCCTTTATATAAATCAAGATTAATGTTACGTAATACTCCACCGGAAGAAGGCACTGTCGAATTGGAATCCGTTACATCGCGCGAAGAATTCTTTGCAGCCACAGTCTCATTCTTTTCATAAGAAAAATTAATGTTTCTTAAAGAAAGAACTTTTTCTAAAGAAGAAATTTCCTTACTGCGCTGCTCCGAACGTTCAGCCTTCGGAAGGTTTCTTCCCGCAACGCGCTCCTTAAATTCACTGTTTTGTAAAAAGGCCGCTTTTGTTCCGTAAAAAAACATTTTTCCGGAATCAATTCCAATAACGTTATCGGCTTCTTCCAGAACCTGCATTTCGTGCGTAATCTGAATGATTGTATTTCCGCATTTGTGCCAGTACCTTACAAATTCCAGCACTTCCCTTCTGGACTCAGGATCCAGCATGGAAACTGCTTCGTCCAAAATTAAAATTTCGGGCCGGGACGCAATCACTCCGCTTATGGCAATTTTCTGAGTCTGCCCTAAAGAAAGTGAAGAAGTAGACTTATGCGCATAAGAAAGCATGTCTACGATATTTAAAGATTCAATAGTGCGTAATTCAGCTTCTGCCTTTGTACACCCCTGGCACAAAGGCGCAAACGCTGTATCTCTGTGAACGATAGAACTTACAATCTGATTTTTTGGAGACTGAAAAACTATTCCTATTTTGTTTCCTTCTGTTATGGAAACTTTTCCGCTGTAAGGAAGTTCCAGTCCGCAGATTAATCTGGCAAGAGAACTTTTTCCGCTGCCATTATAACCGACGATTGCCGTATAGGAACCTTTTTCTATAACGAAGGAGACATTATCAACTGCAAACTTTTCTGAATGAGGATATTTAAAACTAAGATTTTCTACTACAATTTGCGCCACACAAAAGCCACATTATTCAACAAAAGTAAATTTAATTACAACCTTTGCCGTAGGAACGGCTGTATCAATAACCTCTGTTCTAAAATTAGAAACATCTACTCCGCTTTCTGCCGCATCTTTCATACACTGCGTACCAATTGAAGAAAGCAGTAAATTAGAAGCCTGCAGTGTTTCATTTACAGCTTGAGTTTTTGTATAACCGGAACCTTTAATCTTTCCATACTGATTTTTTCCAATAATAGTTCCGCCTTTAGGAAGTCCTGCAGAATCCGAAAGGAAAGAAGTTTCCGAACCGCTTGCTCTCAGTGCATTCTTGGAAGCAAAAGCAAATCCTCCGGTTGTACAGCCTGCTTCATTATTAGAATTAATCCACCAGTCTGTACCACGAACCGAAGCAACTGCAACAGCCGTATGAACTGTATAATTTACACGCTTAGTTTCTGTATGATTTACTTTTGAACGAACGGATCCCGTAGAAAGATAAACATTTACCTTATCCTGAGTTTCAGAAGCAGAAAGCTCTTCAAGAGTAATTCTTGTTACAGGGCCAAGGAACATTACGGAATCCATAAGCTTAATTTTAGCTTCTGACTGAAAGCCTGTATTAATAACTTCATTTATTTGTACAGAATCTCCCGCAGAAAGCGCAAGCCATTTTCCGTTGCGCTGAACTTCAACCTTTCCTTTTACATAAGTTACAGTTGCATTTTGAGCACTAAGAATTACAGTAAACAAAAATAAACTTGCAAATAAAACAAATAATCTTTTCATACAAGAACCTCCGTTTCACCTAGAATTCCAAAGCCGCATTTATAGAAAAACTTATATTATTATATTTTTTATCACCAAAATCAAAATATATAGTTCCGTTTGCACCAACCTGCAGATCACTGAAAATGTTATATTTTAAGTCAAGCA
>CAMVBP010000121.1 GCA_947165795.1 uncultured Treponema sp. | reverse complement strand
TTGTGAAAAATCTTTTGATGCACTTTTTTTGGGAACATTTCCGCGCGAAGGTGATTCTATTGAATTGTATGTAAGCGGTGTTTCTGATATTGATATTCCCAACCTTGTTATTCAACTGGCAGATAAAAGTTTAGCGGCTGACGGATGGATGGAACTTTCTACAGTTCATCCGGAAATTCAGGATATAAAAGCCGGTGAACCTTTTTCTGAGAAAATTATTATTCCTGTCGAAACTGCTCCTAAGGGAGATTTTTCTGTTCGTTTTTATTATGATGCCAGCTGGAAGCCTTATTCAATAATTGGTAAGAGTGCAGAAATTATAACAAATCGGGTAACAAAATCTTTTGACCGTAAAAAACAGCTTTCGCTTATTGGAATAAAGGATAATTCAAAAGTTTATAATTTAGATCTTTGTGATTCTCAGCTTGGCGACAGATTGTTTTTTGAATGGGCTGAAGAAGAATGGTCCAGATTATACAGACCTCAGTACGGCGGAATGCTGTGCTTTAGGGAATATATTCGTGGTGATTTGCCAAAAGCGGGAGATTATGTAATCTTTCATTATAATATAACTTCAAATGTAGATTTACCAAGGCTTGTAATGCAAATTGCAGATAGCACAAAAGAATCTTATGATCCTGATGTAGTTGATAACTGCATGAATGAGATTTATGTAAAAGCCGGCACTCCGGTAAAAGGAAAAATTGTCTGCAAGGTTTTAAAGACTCCAAAATATTCTGTAGACATTAAAATGTATTATGATGATTCAAATACATTACCTGCTCAAAAAGTTGGAAAGCAAGCTGTAATTGAATTAGGCCGCGTCTGCGAATCTACACAGACATTAGTTGAACGCGGACAAAAGTCTTATGATGTAGATATTTCTAAACTTGCCGGTAATCTTACACTTACAGCTGTGGATTCAAACCTTCAGCCGACAACTGAGCCTTCTAAGGTTGCTGCTTATCATGCAGTCATAGATGTAACAAGTTTATTTACTTACGGAGATTATCCTCGCAGGGGAGATATAATAAACATCACATATTCGGGAACTTTTAATATAAATGCTTCATATTTAATTTTCTCTTTGTACGAAGATAATTCTGTAAGCTGGTGGAGAGAATTAGGAAACTGCTCAAATGCGCCTCTAAAGAGAACTCCTGCTGTTTTAGATATTAAGGCAGGCGAAAAAATCAATATACATCATGGAATTGTTCTTTCCGGCTATATGGATTCACAGATGATGCTTGAATTTATTTGTGTAAGATAAAAAAATCTCCGGTTATTGTTATTTAATTACTTAAATTTTTATAAAAATAATAATAAATAAATTAAAAATTTTTTTATTTTTAAAATTGATGTATAATAGATATTAGAAAGAGTTTAAAAAGACAGTTAAGTATAGAATACAGGATGTGTTCTCGTGCTTTCATGGAGGAATCGTGCTTTTCAATTTCGACTATACTGTGTCGTTTCTTTTTATTCTCGTTATTTTTCTCCTTTTTTATTTTATAAAGCCTAAGCTTTCAACAAGAACAAATATAAATTTTGTAATTCTTTTATTTTGTGAAATTTGTACAACGCTGCTTCAGTTAATTACACAGGGCGGCGACTATTCTTTAGTTCAGTATCCATATATTGTATTTATTATTTTAGAGTGTGTTTTTGCCGCTATGTTTCTGGCCCGCTCTTTTATGATTTTTTATTTTTTTATGTCATTATGTGAAGTAAAAATCACTCCTATCAGAAAAAAATTACTTATTTTTATAAATATTATTTTTGCATTATTGATCATTGCATCTTCAATTTGTTTTATTTTTAATTATTTCGACACGCATCCTATAACAATTTTTTTAATTTTTACTATAGTTCCATGTTTCTTTTATATTCACAGTCTTTTATTTGTTATAAAGAAGAGTAAGGCTGTAGGTGCAAGAGGACTTGTCAGCAGTGCTTTATGCATCATTACATTAATCACTGCAGAAATCTTTTCTGGAATTTTTGATAACTATATTCCGATTAATCTTGTATGGCTTTTTGTAATAATTATTTTATTTTTGTCATTTGAAAATCCGGATAACCACATTGATGCAAGAACCGGTTTTTTTATTCGCCAGGCATTCCATACATATATTAGGGAAAACCAGAGACTTAACCGTAAGTCTTATTATGTAGGTTTTGTAATTAAAAACTACATAGAAAAAAGAATGATTTATGGCGAAGTTCAGATGGATCAGGGATTAACCGAAATTGGAAAATGTTTAAAAAAACATTTTCCTCACCATAAATGGTTTTATCTAAGGGACGGTCATTTTATAGTTGTATGTAAAGATAATAATGATGCAGATGTTATTAAGAAATTTATAAAGGACAGATTCTCTTTTATATGGAGAAGTGAATCTGCAAAGCTTTATTTAAACATTGCAATGATTGAACTTGTTCCGGAAATTTCTGTAAAGTCTTCTGATAATCTTTTGGACGGATTAAGAATTGCCTTTGCAGATGCTGAATCTCTTGTTGACGGTGATGTGCTTTATATAGATCAGGCAATTTTTGATGAAATGGGAAGACGTTCGAAAGTCCGCAAGGTTCTTGATTCAGCTTTACAGAATAACGAAATACAGTTGTATCTTCAGCCTATAATTGATTCAAAGACAAGAAAAATAATTGCCGCAGAAGCTCTTTCCCGTTTATATGATGAAGAGCTTGGAGTAATTCCTCCTGTTGATTTTATTGATCTTGCAGAAAAGAACGGAAATATCGAAACTCTTGGAGAGCAGATTCTGCAGAAAACCTGTGAGTTTATTACAAATAATGATATTCAGAAACTCGGCTTAAAATGGATAAATGTAAATCTTTCTCCGGTTCAGTGTCAGAACAGTGATCTTCCTGACCGTATTTCTGCAATTGCAAAAAGATATTCTGTTTCTGCAAATCATATTCATCTTGAAGTTACAGAAGAATCTATGATAGATGTTCATATTCTTAGCCGACAGATGAAGAATTTAATTTCGTACGGTTATGATATTTCTCTTGATGATTATGGAAGCGGTTTTTCGAATATTGTTCGTGTAAAGCGTTTCCCGTTTAATAATATAAAGCTTGATATGGGAATTGTCTGGGAACATTTTAAACAGCCTGATAACATTCTTCCAAGCATTGTAGGCATTTTTAAAGAAAGAGGTCTTTCTGTTACTGCTGAAGGCGTAGAAACAAAAGATATGGCAGATGCATTGCAGAATATGGGCTGCACATATCTTCAGGGCTTTTATTTTTCAAAACCGGTTCCAGCTTCTGAATTCCTTGATTTAGTAAGAAAGCAGAACCTTGCATAATCACGCGGATATTTTTTCGTTTTATTAATCCGGATTGTGCGGTCTTTTGTTATATTTGTAAGTGTATCTTGCGCAGACATATCTTCCAAGAAAATGACTCATAAAAGCAGTTATATTCCATTTTGTCCTGTAAAGGCTTACCTTCTTTCCTTTAAATGCACGCTTTAAGCATTGCGCAACAACTTTCTGCGGAGGGAATCCGCCTTTAACTTCTTTTCTGGCTCCGTTAGAAGCTACGTTTGCAAATTCTGAACTGACAGAACCCGGACACAATGCGCAGACTTTTATTCCTTTGTCTTTTAATTCTGCAGCAAGTGCAATTGAAAAACTGAGTACATAAGATTTAGAAGCAGCATAAACAGCAAAATTTCCAAGCGGAAGAAATGCCGCCAGTGATGCTGTATTAATTATGACAGAACCATTTTTAAGATAAGGAAGCGAGGCTCCGCAAATACCTGTAAGCGAAATACAGTTTAAATCTATCATTTCCATTTGTCTTGTAATAGAAGTTTCTGCAAATGGGCCGTAGGTTCCAAAGCCTGCGTTGTTAATTAAAAGACCTATATAAAAATCCTTTTCGCCTTGAATAAAGTTTTTAAATCGTTCAGCTCCTTCCTTACCGGTAATATCCATAGGAACTGGTCTTACCAAATCTTTGCCGGCCTTTGAATTTATTTCGGCGGCAATTTCCTTTAATTTATCTTCTCTCCGCGCTATTATAATAATTTCATCAAAAGTATATTTTTGAGCAACCTGATATGTAAATTCTTTTCCTATGCCCGAGCTGGCACCTGTAATAATGGCAATGTTTTTCATATGTTCAGTATATATCGATTATGTTCTTGAAATCAATCAGTTCATTCCTTTATAATATCTGCATGAAAAAAAATTCCATAATTCATTTTCTGCTTATAGTAACTATCTTTTTTTCATTTAGCTTTTTTTCTTGCCGCGGAAAATCGGTTGCTGAATCAAATGAAAATTCCGTGCTCAATGCGGTGGAAAATGCTTCCGGTGGTGAACAAAATTCTTTGGCGGGGGAAAATCCTGTTGAACAAAAAGCTGTTGATCCTCTTTCTTTAGCAGCCGAGGAGTATGTTTCTTCACTTACGCTTGAACAGAAAATCAGTCAGCTTTTTATGGAAAATCTGGAAGGCTCTGTAAGTTTTAGAAGTTATGAAACTGTCGGAGAAATGAACGGAACTAATGATAAAACTCCGCTTGTTGCAGGCGGCTACATATTTTTTTCATATAACATTGCTTCAACCCGCGAAGAGATGAAAGCTTTCATTCTTTCAATTCGTGATTATTGTGAAAGTAATAATTTAATTCAGCCGTATCTTTCTGTAGATCAGGAAGGAGGTTCGGTAAACAGACTTAGAAAACTTAATTCGCGACTTCCATCAAATCTTGAAGTTGCAGAAAATTATTCAACAGGGCAGGCCTACGACCTTTATGCAACTCAAGCAAAAGAAATGAAGGAGCTTGGTTTTGATATGAACATTGCGCCTGTTGTAGAAACTCTTTCGGATGACAATAAGGAATTTATAGAAGACAGAAGCTTTGGTGAACCTTATGAAGTTTTAATGTATGCAAATGCCTGTGTAAAGGCTTATGAAAAAAACGGCATTGCCACCGTTGTTAAACATTTTCCGGGAAACACGAATACAGATCCTCATTCAGGTCTGCCGGAAATTTCTTTGACTCCGGAAGAACTGGAAAAATCAATAGCGGCTTTTAAAATAATTATAAAAAATAAACCGACTGCAGTATTAATGTCTCATGCCAGAGTTTCCTGTTTTGATCCGCAGACTCCATCCTGCCTGTCTGAAAAATGGATTAGAGAAGTTATTCGTGAAGAACTCGGATTTGAAGGCCTTGTTATTTCTGATGATATTTTTATGGCAGCCCTTGAAAAAAACGGTTATCCGCCGGAAAAAGCAGTTGTAATGGCTATCGAAGCAGGTGTTGATTGTATTATGATTTCTGAAAAACGTTTTGCTTCCAGTGCAAAAATTTTGTATCAGAAATGCAATGAGGATGAAGAATTTTCTGCTCTTGTAGATAAGGCCTGCCAACGGATAATTTTATATAAAATGAAAAGCAGAATTCTGGAGTAGGGAATGGGCAAAAAAGAAAAGACTGAAAAATTAATCGGAAAAGATGCTTTTGAAAAATTCTACAATGATATTTACGGTGAACGTTGGGAAAAATTAAAACAGACTTTTCTGCAGGAAAACTGCCTTACTGAATTTTTTATTCCTGGTTCACAAAAATCTTATTTCCTTGATTCTGCATCTATACTTGCTGCACTTGCGCTTCCATTGGATGAAAATGTTGAATCCATACTTGATTTATGTGCAGCGCCCGGCGGAAAAACTGTTGTGCTTTCTTCAAGAATGCCGGATGAAGCAGAATTGTTTTCTAACGAACGTTCTATTGACCGGAAAAAAAGACTTTGCATAACTGTGGACGAATGTATTCCTCCGGCTGTTTCAAAAAGAATAAAAGTTTCCTGCAGCGACGGTGCCGTATGGTGTAAAAAACAGTCTGAATGTTATGACAGAATATTATTGGATGCCCCATGTTCTTCTGAACGCCATGTTTATAATGATAAAAAATATCTTGATGTATGGACTCCATCACGAATCAAACAGGTAACAACAATGCAGTGGGCTCTTCTTTCCAGCGCATACAGGCTTTTGAAAAAAGGCGGATATATGATTTATTCTACCTGTGCACTTTGTCCGCAGGAAAATGATGGCATTATCCGCAGGTTAATAGATAAATTTGAAAAATCTTCTCCTTTTGAATTATGTGAACCGAAAACAGAGCTTTCAGAAATCAGAAATTTTATTAAATCAGATTTTGTTCTTCCTTCA
>CAMVBP010000120.1 GCA_947165795.1 uncultured Treponema sp. | reverse complement strand
GTAGAATTTGTATTTACGGCGCCTTCAGCTGAATTATCGTTATTCGAATTATTTCCTGCATTTACATTTTTTTCATTTCCCAATGCATTGAATATTTCTTCCCAGCTCTGATCCAAAAGTAAATCAAGCTTCTTCTGCTTTTTCTTTGAATGAACATTCAGGCTCTTTAAAATATCAGTAGATAAATCAGTCTTTCTCGACTTCAGCTTTTTAACGATTTCATAAAAATCAAGAGTTTCGTTCTTTTCCAGATATTCTTCTATTATTTCCAGCTGAAGCTTCTTTACACGTTTCTGCAAAACAAGCTCAGGATTTCTCTTAAAACTGAAAATCAAAAAGATAAGTAAAAAGATTGTAATGAATGTGCTTATATAAATTAAAAGCTTTAATTCATCTGTTAATTCAAAAAGCTCGCTTGAATATATGCCGCTAAAATAAAATGTATTCTGCAGAGAACTGTTTATAATTACAAGAAAATGAGATTCATCAAGCTTTGCAATTTTTTCAGGCGCATCAAAAACACCAAAGTTTTTTGAACGGATAAGACTGAACGAAGACGCATCTGCATCAAGTTTTTTTGCGTCACTTTCTTTTTTCCAGAAGTCAAGAATCTTATCCTTTATCTGAGAAAAATATCCGTCCGGGAAATTCGTTATAAATCCGCCGGAAAGATTCTGATTATCAGAAATCATTGCGAAATTCTGGCTCTGCGCAATTAAATTTTTATCTGCAAGCAGATTTTTAAGCTTTGCAAAATCCAGATAAAAAATTGCCGCGCCTGAATATATTCCGTCTATCCAGTAAAATGGAACGGAAATTAAAATTTCATTTCTCTGAGAGTCAAAAAGTACTTTTGATTTATCTTCGTAGGAATTTTTTGTTATTAACTCATACGCAAGAATATCTGCATCCTTTTGAATGTCAGGATAATTCTTGTAAGTTTTAGAAATTCCGTTCTGAGTTAAAATATCTGTATCATCAAACGTAGAAAAATGAATGATTCTTGCATTTCGGTCAACAATTCTTATTCCTTTTAATTCAGGAATATCATAAAAAAGCTTTTCTGTAAGCCTGCGGCGTTCTACTGTATCGGCTTCGGACGGATTCTGAACGTAATAGCTTCGTATTGAAGCATTTTTTATATAAGGATCTTCGCCTTTTTCTATTATATCGAGAACATCTTTTATGTAGTTTTCTATGCTGGTAGATATTTCGTCTAACTGATTCGTTTTTTCCTGTATTTTGCTCTGCGAATAAAAATCAGCTTCAATCTCTGAAAACAAAGAAGTATGAAGCAGCAGCGCCGCAAATGCAAACAGAACCAGTGAAAACAAAAAACTAAAAGCAACTTTCTGGCCGGAAGTCATTTTAATATTTATCGGCATTATATAATTTTTCTAAAGAATTATTTGCCTGTTCCTGCTTTTTGGTTTATAGTTAACATGATGATTGACGTAGAAAAAGAAGCTCAGACTAAGCCTCGTGCTTTGCTGGTTGGCGAACCTGGAAATAATCTTCAGGAATTAAAATTACTGGTTATTACTCTGGAAATGGATGTTGTTCAGCGGCTTACTTTAAACCGTCTGGAAGTTCATCCTGTTTACGGAATGGGTAAAGGCAAGGCTCTGGAAATTGCCGAGCTTGCAAAGCAGATTCAGGCCGATTACATTATTTTTGACTTTAACCTTGAACCAAGAAAGCAGAGAAACTGGGAAGAATTGACAAATATTTCCTGCATTGACCGTCAGGAAGTAATTATCAGGATTTTTGCCCAGCGCGCTCAGACAAAGGAAGCAGCATTACAGGTTGAACTTGCAAGATTAACCTATTCCCTGCCGCGTTTAAGCCATATGCAGGGTGATTTTTCGCGTCAACGTGGTGGTGCTTTCGGTGCAAAAGGTTCCGGCGAAACGCAGCTTGAATTAAATCAGCGCCAGATTAGAGATAGAATTGCCGCATTAAAGCGGGAACTTGCTGAAGTTGAGTTAAATAGAAAAACACAGCGCAAACAGCGCGGAAAAGTTCCTTCATGCGCACTTGTGGGCTATACAAATGCAGGAAAATCTTCTCTTTTGAATGCACTTACAGGTTCAGATGCGCTTGTAGAAAATAAACTTTTCGCAACTCTTGATCCTCTTACAAGAAAACTCCCGCTCAACGAAAGCAACGGAGTTTTAATTACCGATACAGTAGGATTTATAAGCAATCTTCCGCACCATTTAATAGATGCATTTAAATCTACGCTCGAAGAAGCAATAAAGGCAGACCTGCTTTTACTTGTTCTGGATTCCTCTGATCCTGAAGCCGAAGCTCAATACGAAACTGTATGTAACGTACTTGATGATATTGGTGCCGATAAAAATCCAAGAATTCTTCTATTAAATAAAATAGATAAAACTGATGACAATACTGAACAGCTGTCTTCTCTACGCTTAAAATTCCCTAATGCAATCTGCATCAGTGCAAAAGAAGAAATTGGCTTTCTTGAATTAAAAGACAGAATTTACGAAATGCTTTTTGGAGAAATAGGAAACTACGTGCTTCCAATTTCCCAGCAGACTCTGCTGAACGAATTAAAAAAGGCAGGCTGTATTCAGAGCGAAGAATGGCTGGATGATGGAGTTCATATAAAAGCAAGGGCTACAGGAAGACTTCTTGCACTTTTAACTCCATTTTACACTGGAAAATAAAAAAATCCGGAGGATTTGAACCCGAATATGCAGCAGGAATCTCCAAAAATTAAAATTTTAAATGCAGTTTTAGTTTCTCTGATTATTTTAACGGCAATTGTTATTCTAATCGGCGTAATTTTTGCAAAGGTAAAAAACAGTCCTAAGCATATAGAAAAAATGCTTCAAAACGGAACTGCAATCAGCTTAACACCGCCTGTAAATACTTTAGAGACGGCATATTACGAAATTGGCAGAATAAGAATTACTACAGAAAAAGAAGATGGCAGCGAAATGTCGCCTGTTCTGGTTATTTCGCCTTGGCTTTCTTATCCAAAAGACGATTCTGTTTTTTATGAAGAAATTGCAAGAAAAGTTCCCGTAGTAAAAGGCATAATGCAGTCATATTTTTCTTCTAAAACAAAAAAAGAACTTTTGCAGGAAACCGAAGAAGTTATAGAAAAAAAGCTTATTGCAGAAATTAACGCACAGTTTTCTTTGGGAAAAATCTCGGATATTTATTTTACAGATTATATTTTCCTTGAATAATTTTTAAAATAGGTCTAATATTACTCCGCAATTCTTCCGATAAATAATAGATAGTATTTAACAATGTTCTGAAAGTTTATCTATATGTAAGATTCAAAAATACATTCATTTGAAGCTTACTCTAAAAAATTTAAGAATTATAAAGTAAAAATCAAAAAAGTATTATTTTCTCAACTATTTCAAAATTGTATTTTTGAAGATTTGTATGGCTATTTGTCTGCAAATTTTTACTTATTTACAGATTTTACTTGTGAGGAACTTGTTATGATTATTAAAAACAATAGATGGAAACATCTATTGAATACATCAATATTTACCTCTTTTATTATAATATTTTTAATGGCTTCCTGTGAAATTGGGCTTGGAGCTGCAATTGATACAGAAGCTCCTGTTATTTCTATTGATTATCCGCCTACAAACAGCACTATTATGGGAACTTTTCTTCTTGCCGGTTCTTGTGATGATGATATGGGCGTTTCTGAAATTGAAGTTCAAATTAAGAATTCCAATAACCAGGTAACAGGAACCTATAGTGCAAGCATTGATGGAAGCCGCTGGAGCATTTATCTTAACGGCTATTCTGAAGGACAATACTATAATGGCTGGGAACTTGCTGACGGAAGTTACGAAATTGATGTAACTGCTTATGACGAGGTAAATCATTCATCCGGAACCGCTTCAAAAAGTATTATTATTGATAACACTCCTCCTGTTCTTGTTCTTACTAATCCGACATCTGTGGGAGGAACAAATCCAAGAAATTTTGGCCAGACAGTTCAGCTTGTGGGAACTCTTTCGGAAAGCTGTAAAACTGGTATTTCGAATTTAAAAGTAAAATTTTATAATTATACTGATGGTACTCTACTATTTGATTCTGACTTCCAAAATATAACAGATATGTCGAATGCGAATCCTCTTGTAATTGCACAATATTATCCGCATGATTCTGAACCGGAAGAAGGAACACCAAATTATCAAATTTGGGAAAACTATAAAACACTTTTTACAGACTCCGGAATTTCCAATTTTAGAAATGGAACAAATATTTCTCCAAAACAGTTTTATTTTTCGCTCACAGCTTCAGATGCCGCCAGATATTATAAATCGCTTTCGGAACCAAATGGTAGCGGCCAGGGAAATACAACACAGCATTATTTCCGCGGAACTTCCGAAATGTCTAAGTTAATAAGCAGTAATAATCCAAATTATTCAGGTTTTACAGCCTTATCTCTTCAAAATTTTCTTAATAAGACAGAGCCTACTTACAGAAACGATCAAAATTTAACAGATATTCTGGAAGAAGCTTCTACAAGCTCTGTTATAGAAACTGTAACCGAACCTGAAGAAACCTTAACCTTTACAATAAATCCTCAAAATAATCCTACATACAATGTAAGCGGTTTTGATATTATTACTAATCTTACAGATGACACTCATGAAAATGGATTCTTGCATTACTATCCGGGCTCTACAATCAACGTTTCTATTGCCTGTGGACTTGATTTAACAAATCTTAAAACCTCTTCTATTTCTATATTTTATCAAAAGAAAACAGGAGCAGGAGAAGCAGAAGCTCCTAAAGAACTTTTGTGGACCTGGAATGAGTCTGTTGCTGTTCAATACGCAATGCAAAATTCTTCTATTAATGAAGAAACTGCCAGAGCAAATATCGCTGTAAATCCAGAGGCCTTTCATTATACTCCAACTACTGCAACCGAAAATACTGATGCTCTTTCAATAACTACATCACTTTCCACAACAGAGATTCTAAATGGAAAAGCTTATAATTTTATTCTGGAAGGAGAAGACATTAACGATCAGGATATTTTACCGGCAGTTACAGAAGGCTTCGGATTTTATACAAAGACAAGCACTGCTGTACCAAAAATTAAAATTGGGGAGCAATGTGAAGCTGATTATAAAAATCTTTATTCACAGACAGCAATTAACGATAATGTACTCAATTCAAATTTGTTTAAATTCGATGGAGAAGTTGTTTCTGTAGATGACATGGATAAGGATAAGATGACTTATTCTGTTACAATTCAGGATTCAGATAACGAAAGTAATACGGCAACACAGACAATCTCCGGTTCAGATGCCTGCTGTACCTTCAGTAAAAAGGCTGGTACAAGCTCTACTTACCTATGGAGCTTTTACTATACACCTAATACTGCAATCCGCCAGATAATAGAAAATGGAAGCGGCTTATATGCACTTACTGTTGAATTCCGCGCTGTAAATGGCGGAGGAAATGCAACTCAAAACAGAACTTACATTCTTGATTCTGCAAAGCCTGTTATAAGCGATAATCTTGTACTTTCTGGCGGCTTTAAGAAAAATTCAACAATTTACATAAATAATACATCTGCTTTTGATATTTCCGGAACGACTACAGATAATTATCTATTAAATAAAATAAAATATGAAATTACTCAATCGGGTGTAACCAGCCCTGTTTCTGACGAAAAGGATTCAACTATAAGCTGGTCATTCACTAATGTTGACATTACAAATTATAGTGCAATCTCTGGAGATAAAGATGCTGTATTAAAAATCATTTCTACAGACAAGGCCGGAAACACAGCTGAAAAATCCTTTAATTTAAAATTTGATACAACTGCACCAACAGGCAAACATCTGTATGATAAAAACAACAAGGATTTAATTTTCCGCGTAGGCACAAATGATAATGTATTAAGCGAACTATCAGATTTTAATCCAGACATTACCGCGCTTGATGCTTAAAAAGATAAAGATACCGGCGGAAAGTATTCAACAGGAAAATGGGGAACAACAAGTACAATTACAATCAGAGGCGACTGGATTGAAGAAGGCTCTGGTGTACAAATGATTTATTATAAAGTATTTGATTCTATTCCTTCTTCTGCAGAAAAAGCCGCTTTCCTTGCAGACTATAAAAATGAATCAGACGGCTCATTTGCTCCTTTACCTCAAAAAATTACTAAGAGAGTTTCTTACACCGATGAAAATAATGTCCGAAAATTTGCAGAT
>CAMVBP010000119.1 GCA_947165795.1 uncultured Treponema sp. | reverse complement strand
ATTGCAGTTCCCTTGTATGCGTTAATTACATAAATCGTTCCGTCTTTTACACCCGCAAGAAGCTTGTTGTCATTGTACATTACAACCTGCGAAAGAGCTCTTGTAATGCTGAACTTTTCTTTAAGCGTTCCGTTCTGCATGTTGTAATAAGAAAGATATCCCGAAGGTGAATACAATACACAGGTTTTTTCTGTAGCACTTGTCTGAATGTAATTTACAATACCTGTATTGTCTTTAATCTTGTTTACTGTAGACCAGTTTGAAGTGTTAATAAAGACTGCGCCGTCTACTGTGGCAGTGCCGATAATTAAATAATTTCCTTTTGCAGAAAACTGAAGGGAAGTAATTGAATCATTGAATTTCTTTAAAGTCTTTCTTGTAAAGGTATTCCAGTCCCAGACAGTTACTTTATTTACAGACCCACCGTCTGTTTCGTAAAGCGCAATAAGATTATTTACAGGACTAACGGCAATCAGTTTAATTCCAATATCAGAAAACTGATAATGTTCACCCTGATTATCTTCAGACCATTTTACAACAAAACCGTCGTCGCCTGCTGTATAATATGATTTTTCAAAAGTCTGATTATTGGCAATAGCAATCTGGTTTATTTGACTTTGATGAGATTCCAGGGAAAAATGAGACTGAGCAAAAATATTAAAAAATGCAACTAAACTGAATATTATAAATGCGCCTGACTTTTTCATTTTCTTAATCCTCTTTACTTCTTAATTAGATATATAATATCGCCTTTTAACCCGATAAATGCAAGAACCAGAATAAAAGCAATTCCAATGAATTGAATATAATACTGAATTTTTGGTTTTATCTTTTTTCTGGTAATAAATTCAATTAAAGCAATAAGAATAAGCCCGCCGTCCAGTGCCGGAATAGGAAGCAGATTCATTATACAAAGCGACATACTGATAATTGCCATAATCTGTAAAATGCCGACTAAGCCCTGACGGAATCCTTCTGCCATTCCGGCTTTTACAGTATTTCCAAGAAGTTCCGTTGCTCTGATTGGCCCTGAAACTACATTATCAAGATTAACGCCTTTAAATAAAATTCCAATGCTTTTAAAAGTTATGGAAACTGTTTCAAAGCAATCAATAAAGCCTTTTTTTAATGCGCCAAAAAATCCCGAAGGTTCAGATTCTTTAATAATTTCTTCATTTTCATCAAACGTAATTCCAATAACGCCAATGCCTCTGTCCTTATCAAGCTCCGGAATTAAACTGAAGGTAAGCTCCTGATTATTACGTAAAACTGTAATTTGAATTTCTTCTTCCGGTCTTGGTGCAATCAGGCTTCTTATTTCACTAAAATCAGAAACAGGAGTTTCATCAATTTTTATAATTAAATCTCCTGTCTTTAAGCCTGCATCCTTGGCAACAGAAGTTACATTTTCCATTACCTCTGATGCAATAATAATTTTATTTGAATAAGTGTAATAATAATACCCGATTCCATAAATAAGAGAAAAAGCAAGAAAGGCAAAAATAAAATTAAAGAAAGGACCGGCAAATCCAATTAATGCACGCTTTACAGGATGAACTCCATACAAGGAATCTTCTTCAGCCTGAATTTCACTCAAGTCTTCTTCAATGGCTTTTCTAAAATCATTTTCTCCCTTCATTCCACAATAACCGCCAAGCGGCAAAAGAGAAAGCCGGTAATCGGTTCCACGGAATTTTTTGTGAAGAAGAATTGGACCAAAGCCTACAGAAAAGGATTCAACCTTAACACCAAAAATTTTTGCAGCTATAAAATGTCCGAACTCATGAAAGATAATTAAAAAAATCAGGCAGAGAATTCCATAAAGCCATTTCATAACAACTCCATTGCATATCTGCGTGCATTCTGATCTGCTTCAAAAACCTCTTTATAATCCTTAGGTTCTGAATTCCATGATTTATCCAGAACTGTACGAACTATTTTAGAAATTGAATTAAAACTGATTTTTTCTTCAAGGAAGGCTGCAACAGCAATTTCATTTGCTGCATTAAAAGCTATAGAATAACGTCCGCCAAGCTTTACACATTCAAAGGCGTAACCTAACATTGGAAAATCATTTATTCGCGGCTGATAAAAGTTCATCGTTTTATCAAACAAATTAAATGGTTCAAGGTAACTTGTTTTATTTTCCGGCCAGCTTAAAGCAGTTAATATAGGATGCTTCATGTCCGGCTCAGAAATCTGCGCATACATAACGCCGTCGTTAGTCTGAACTAATGAATGAATTAAACTTTGCGGATGAATAACAACCTGGATTTTATCTGCAGAAGCATCAAAGAGTCTTGCCGCTTCTATAACTTCAAGTCCTTTATTTGCAAGCGTAGCAGAATCAATTGTAATTTTTTTGCCCATATTCCAGGTAGGATGTTTTAAAGCCATCTGAACCGTTACGTTATTTAATTCTTCTTTTGGAAGAGTTCTGAACGGGCCGCCGCTTGCCGTAATAATAATTTTAGAAATATTTTCCTTTCCGATTTTTTCACTAAGGCAGAAAATTGCTGAATGCTCTGAATCTACCGGAAAGATTTTTGCGTTATTTGAAGCGGCAGTTTCTTTTATCAAGTTTCCTGCCATAACGATTGTTTCTTTGTTTGCAAGCGCAAGATTTATTCCGCTTTCAAGAACGCATTTAGAAGGAATTAAACCTGCTGCTCCTGCAATTCCATTAACTACAATGTCTGGCTTTGATTTATTTATTAATTCAATAAAAGCCTGCTCCGAAGAATCGTCTTTTGTTAATAATGTGGGAATTGCTTTACCGTTAGAAAATTCCTTTGCAAAGCTTTCAAGTTTTTCTGAATTACTATGAGCCTGAAGTCCGCAAATGCAGAAATCTTCGCCCATGTTGCGTACAATATTTAAAGTACTTGTTCCTATTGAGCCGGTACAACCAAGAACTAAAATTCGTTTCATTAAGAGACTCCAAAAGCTGTGGAAATTTTAGAAAAGGAAATAGTAAACAATATAGAATACAGGTGCTGCAACTATAATTGAATCAATAGAATCTAAAACTCCACCACGTCCCGGAATAATGTTTCCGCTGTCTTTAACCTCGCAGGAACGTTTAATTACAGACTCAATAATATCTCCGATAACTGCGGCTACGGCAGTAAAGAATCCTAAAACAATTACCTTCCAGAATTCAGCCGTAATAATTTCCGGGAAAATCAATTTAAAGATAATTCCGCAAAGAATTGAAGTTGTAATTCCGCCGACAAATCCTGCAATGCTTTTATTCGGGCTTGCAGGGAAAAGTCCTCTGTTGTTTTTTCCAAAAAGAATTCCAAAGAACCATGCCGCAGAATCGCACATAAATACATAAATAATGAACAATGCAAAAATATGCGTTGAATTTTCAAGAGTAATAATTCTTGCAAGGAAGGTCATTAAAAAACCGCCGTATACAAGAATAAAAAGAGAACGGGTTATTTTTTCAACTGAATTTTCAAAAGTTTTAGAAACGAAAACTTCTATACCCATTAAGAAAATGAATTCAAAAATTAAGATCCACTGTGTAATTTCAATTGATTTTCCAAGCATTATAAAAATGTAGGAAATAACCGGGAGAAGGGTAGTAAGAAAAGTTATAAGATATTTTGGATATAATTTTACTTTTTTAGAAAGCATGTTCCAGAGTTCTATAGCAGCAAAGAATGTAAAAACTGAAAAAGCTATATGTAATGCAAGGTGATTCAAATAATCAAACCACACGATAAACAATACAAGAGGAACCCCTATAAAAAATGTCAGCAATCTTTTAACTACTTTGTTCATATTAATTTCCTGTATTTATTTTTCTGCTCCAAATCTTCTGTTTCGATTTTGAAAGTCTTCTATCTGTTTGTAAAATTCTTCTTTATTATAATCCGGCCACAAGGTTTTAGTATATATAAACTCAGCATAGGCAACGTGATAAATTAAAAAATTACTGAGTCGCTGTTCGCCGCCTGTGCGGATTAATAAGTCAACCGGCGGCTGGCCTTTTAAATCAAGATAATCCGTAAAGTTTTTTTCGTTCAGATCTATATCCTGATTTTCTTTAATTATTTTTTTAATGCCTCTGATGATTTCATTTTGTCCGCCGTAATTAATGGCAAGATTTAATGTCATTCTGTCAAAGTTTTTTGTGTCTTCCATACAGTCTGTTATATCTTTCTGAATATTCTGCGGAAGTGCACTCATATCTCCAATATGATTAATTTTGATTTTATTTTTTCTGTAAAAATCAAGTTCACCTTTTAGATGAGTATGAATAAGATTCATTAAGAAGCCTACTTCCTGTTCGGCTCTTTTCCAGTTTTCTGTAGAGAATACATATAATGTAAGGTATTTTATTCCAAGCTCATCGGCGGCAGCAACTATATTTTTTGCTGTCTTTAAACCTTCATTATGTCCGCTTGTACGAGGTAGATTTTTATTTTGAGCCCATCTTCCGTTGCCGTCCATTGTAATGGCAACATGCAGCGGAAGATTACCTAAATCAACAGCCATTAGTTCTGCAAAATATCCTTTTCTTTTGCATCGTAAATCTTGTTGATTTCTTCGATGTATTTATCTGTAAGCTTCTGAAGCTTGTCTGTTTCTGTTTTAAGTCCGTCCTCTGTGAGTGTTCCGTCTTTCTGCTGTTTCTTGAGGTCGTCGTTTCCGTCGCGGCGGATGTTGCGGATTGCAGTTCTTGAATTTTCTGCAACAGTTTTAGCCTGTTTTACAAGCTCTTTTCGGCGGTCTGCTGTAAGTGCTGGAATTGAAATACGGATTACTTTTCCATCGTTAGAAGGATTCAAGCCAAGGTCTGCAACCTGAATTGCCTTTTCAATTTCGCCGATTAAAGTTTTATCAAACGGAGTGATGATGACAGAGCGGGCTTCAGGAATTGCGATTGTAGCAACCTGATTCAAAGGTGATTTTGTTCCGTAGTAATCAACACGAACCTTATCAAAAATTGCGGCATTAGCGCGTCCAGTTCTGATTGTGTTAAATGAATCCTTTAATGAATCGATAGTTTTATTCATTCTTTCTTCAATATCTGCCATTTCTAACTCCTATATTAATTATTTTTTTTTGCTTTCCGGATAAAATCCCGGCATACAACGGCTTCTGCGCTTTGCTTGTGCAGATGTCGTATGCCGTGCTTTTCTCCTCCAGCAAAAAAACAATAGAAAAAAATAATTAATCTTGTGTTTTTTTTCGTGGAGGAGGGGGCTGTAATTACTTGCCAAGTATGAACAACTTAGCTGCTGCAAAGCTCAAAGAAGCTCCTGCTTCTTTTCCAACTTCTGCAAGCTTAGCTGTTACAGTTTTCTTGTCGTCCTTTACGAACATCTGGTCTTCGAAACAGATTTCTGCAAGGTGCTTGTTAATCTTACCCTGAAGAATTCCTTCCTTAACGTTGTCAGGCTTACCAGCCATCTTTTCGTCCTGATCCATCTGTGCCTTAAAGATTTCCTTCTGTTCAGCAATGTAGCTGTCTGGAACATCTTTTTTAGCTGTGTATGCAGGTGTGAATGCTGCAATGTGGAGACAGCAGTCTTTTGCAAATGTCTTAACAGCATCTGCTGTAGAACCTTTAATAACTACAACTGCACCAGTTTTGTGGTCAGAGTGAATATAGAAAGCTGCAGAAGAATCTGCAGGAACATCAATAACTTCTACCTTAGCTACATTCATATTTTCGCGGATAGAAACCTTGAGTGGTTCAAGAATTGTATTGTGTTCGTCTTCTACTTTTGTATAACCTTTTTCGAAAGTTACATCGAGGAGTTTTTCTCCAACTGCAATAAAATCTGCGTTATTTGCAACAAAGTCTGTTTCACAAGTAAGTTCAACAACTGCAATTTTTCCGTTCTGTTCACGGATAAACAAACGACCTTCAGAAGTTGCTCTTTCGGCTCTCTTAGCTACTGCAGCAAGTCCTTTTTCTTTAAGTAACTTTTCTGCCTTTGCCATATCTCCGTCACATTCTGTAAGGGCCTTTTTACATTCCATCATGCCGGCTCCGGTTTTTTCGCGGAGTGCTTTTACGTCAGCTGCTGTAATTGCCATTTTTTAGTCCTTATAAATATTGTCTTCGTCTACATTGTCAGCGAGGCTTTCTTCTTTGTCAGCTTCAATATCTTCTTCTTTCTGCTCTGTAGGTTCGTAGTTAGAGTAATCAACGATTTCCTCATCTTCATTCTTGATAACTGCATCTGTAGTGATTTCTTCTTCATCACCAAGGTTTTCAAGAATCTTAAGTCCTGCTTCATTGTCAGATTCAATTACTG
>CAMVBP010000118.1 GCA_947165795.1 uncultured Treponema sp. | reverse complement strand
TTATTAATTATTTTGCACAGAGAGCAAAGCGGCGTTCAAAGCAAACGGAAGAAAATCCTTATTTTGAATATAAAGCGCTTTTTATAAAAAATGATTTTGCTCCTGATTTTCCTTTGGAAATTGCTGAATTATTTAAGACGTGGCAGGTTCCTTTTGAAAAACTTGAGGTGAATGTTCTGGAGCGTGTAAAAAAAGGTCAGAAAATGAGCTGCTGGTGGTGTTCAACTCAGCGTAGAACTGAACTATTAAATTATGCCATTGAAAACGGTTTTAATAAAATTGCGCTAGGACATCACATGGATGATCTTTTAGAAACCCTTTTGATGAATATGCTGAATAAGGGTGAACTTGCAAGTATGCCGCCGCGCCTTAAGTATGATAATTTTCCTGTTACAATTATAAGACCTCTCTGCTATGTAAGCGAGTCCCGGCTGATTGAAGAAGCAGAGCGCGGCGGCTATGCGGGTTATACCTGCACGTGTGATTTTCAGGATAACTCAGGAAGAAAAGAGGCCAGACGTTTACTGGAACAATTAACAGAAGGTTCTCAGGCAAAAAAAGAAAGGCTCTTTGCTTCCTTAAAAAATATTCAGCCGCTTTATCTTCCGTAGTTTTTAAAATTATTCAGTAGCTGGAAACGAATAATAAGTGATTGTGTCAGCCTTATAAAACTTCAAATCTTTGTTTTGCCAGCCGGTAAGTCCAAGGCCGGCTTTATTTGCAAGGCGGCCTAAAAATTCTTCGCGGGTGTAATTTCGTTCAAGGGCGATTGCGGCCTGAAGAAGAGTTTTTTCACCATCTGGATCTTCGAGCAAAAGGCTGTGCAAACCCGGTTCAAAATCAAAACAGTCGTTCATTGGTTCCCAGGTTGAAAAAATTGAAATATTGGTAATTAATGAATTTACTTCTGTTGGCAAAATTCTTTCATAACGAGGATCAATCATTGCTTCTTTTGTGCAGTACTGAATTGACTTTGGCATGTCGTCAGAAGAAATTCCTGAGTACAAGGAAAGACAGCCGCGGTCGTAATCTATATTTTTAAATCTTACGGCAACACCAAAAGTTTCTTCTTCTGAAAAAATATTCTGGTACGGCGCGGGAAAATCTTTTCCACTAAAAAATTCATTCATCGAAGTTTTTGAAATTTCTGCAAAATCATTCAGTTTTTCAAAATCAAATTTTTTTCTGAAGCTTTGCAATTTTTCATTTTGCCATTCTGCAATAATTGTTTTTGCAACTTCATTTCCTGCAGAAATTTTCTTTTCTATTAAATTTGCTTTTACAGAATCAGGTGCGTTCTGCCAGAAATATGCACCGGCGAAAAATGGATATTCCGGGGTCATAAAATTTTCAGGATTTTTCTTCCATGTTTCATGCGCGGAAAATTCATCCATGCTTTCTTCTTTTTCTCCAAAATCAGAACTTTCCAAAAACCATGTTGAAGAAGCATTATAATTTTTTAAAAATCTTAAAAGCCAGTTCCATGCATTTTTGGGCTCCGGCTGATAAGCTGCAGAAAAAGACAGAGTGACAAGTTTCGGATTTTGTTTTTGAATCCAGGTGCAAAGTTCATCAACAAAAAGTTCAACGTCTTCTCCGGGATCTTTTGTGAAAACATCAAAATCAAGAGTGACTGCAAAAGGTTCCTTCAGTTCAATTTCCTGCAGATCGTACCAGTCTACAAGTTGAACGGCTCCGCGAATTTTATCTGCTATTGTTGGATAAGTGCCTGCCAGACTTCGTTCAAGCCACGCCATCCGCGAATTTCGGTTCGGAAGCAAAAGTTTTTTTCCTGAAAGCCAGATCACTTTTTTTACATAATTTTCTTCAACAAGTTTTCCAACCCAATTTACACTTGTTAAGGCTTCCATTTCGGGACGAATGTCGTGATGATAATCTAAAAGTACAAGAGTGATTGCACCGTTTTTTTCGGCATAACTTTTTACAGAATCATAAGAAAGTCCGTGACGGTCGTGAAGATGAATTTCTGTTTGATTTTTACATGATGAAAAAGTTATAAAAATTAAAACGCTGAAACAAATCGAAAAAATATAAAAAAACGATTTTGCCTTGGAAGCTTCAATTTTTTTCATAAATTTATTATTGCATATAGACAGTGTTTTTGAAAAGTATCATATTTAGACTTATGAAAAGATTTATTAATAGTTTATTTATAATTTTAGTTTGCATTTCTTTTTTTTCATGTGGAAAAGATAAGAAAGCAAAAAATGTTGAAGAAGCTTCTGCCAAAAAGCAGGAAGTTCAGGAAGAAAATCAGATTGCAGAGGAAAGTGAAAAATCAGGTTCGGGCATTTCTGATTCAATGTATGATTTAAACGGATTGAGTTTTTCTACGGAAGCATTTCATACAGATGCTCATAAACAGTTTTTAAACGATCCAATGGTATTTTCAGAAGTTCCGACTCAGGGATTAACATATGAAAATAACGAATATTATGAAACTGCCGTTGTAGGAAGCCGCGTTTGTAAATTTTATACAAAGGAAGCTTTTGATCTTGATTCTGACGGCGATAATTATGCAAATATAAAAAGTAACTGTGATTCTTATGCAACAGATGTTCCAATCGGAACAATTTTGAAAATTGGTGAAAGAATTTATTGTCGTGATTATGAAGTTTCTTATGCGCAATCTATGTTCCATTTTCAGGATAACTGGAACTGGTTTTATGAAGCTGAATGGAATGGAAATAGCGGTTATGTTTTTGGTGCCGATTTACAAGGTTTGAATAAGTCACTTGCTGAAAATTATGTTTCTGCAATACTTTATCAGACTGACGGAAGATTTGATTCTTTCTATCCTATTACAGGTTATTTCCCGTTGTCAGAAGAGGTTCGTGATAGTCTTGAAAATAAAAAACTTGCAATGCAAAAAGTTCCCCCTGCAGATTATGTTGGTTATGATGATATGGTTGATCTTTATAGAAGTTTGCAGCAAAAAAAATATGTTCCAATTTTTGTTACAACAGATTTTGCAGCGCATTGTCAGCATTTAATTTTTGACAGAATGCTTCAGTACACAGAGGAATTTGAATTTCTTCCTAAACTTGAATCGCTTACAGATGATTTTATTGAAGCACTTTCTAAACGAACAGATGCTCCTGAAAAAATCCGTGAACAGGCAATTCAGTATTTCCAGGTTCCACAGGCAATCATAAGAACTGGAACTGTAAGAACCGATCCTGAAAATTATTGGGACTCTGTTTCTTATGAAGATAAATCGGAAAGTGAAATTCAGGAAATTCTTTCTGCTTATCCACAGGCTGTCCAGGAAGACTACAAAAGCATTATGGATGGTTATGGTGAAGAGGAAGCAATTTTCGGTGGTGGAGAAGATTTTTCTCAGTATAAACCACGCGGACATTATACAAAGAACGGAGTGTTAAAGACATATTTCCGCGCAGAAATGTGGTATGGCCGCCTTCATTTTGCAATTGCAAAGCAATCAAAAGATTCAGATATTCCGGAAGATATTATAGAAAAAGAACTTGTAATGACTCTTATTGTTGATACTGTTCAGAAAAATGAAGATCTTTACAGAAGATGGACAGAGCTTTTTACTCCAATTACAGTGCTTATTGGAATGTCTGACGATTTGAGTTTTGATGATGTTTGTCCGCTTTGGAAAGACCAGAAAGTTTCAGATTATTCTGCATGGGCTTCTGATCCAAAAAATGTAGAAGCATTTATGAAGCTTTGTACTGAACGGCTTCGTCCACCTGCAATCAGCGGACAGTCTGTTTTCCAGGAATATTCAGAACCTGGCGAAGGTGGAGTTCCTTCTGTTCCAATGGGATGGCGTCTTTTTGGTCAGCGCTTTACTTATGATTCATTCATTCACGAAAAAGTTTCACCACCACGTCTTTTGACACGAGACATTGTTCGCGGTCTTGATGTTATGAAAGTATTCGGTTCAAAAACTGCAGATCTTTTGCTTCAGAATTCTGATTATCCTGAAATGCCTGGACTTAAAGAAACATTGGATTCTCTTGAGGAAATGTTTGCAGAATATGACAGTTCATTCTGGAATCAGACATATTACAATCAGATTCTTTATCAGGTAAAAACTCAGGCAACTTTTGAACAGGGTGCAGGATTCTATTTTACAGAATCGCCGGCTTGGAATTTAAAATCGCAGCTTGCGGCTCACGGAACCTGGGCTGAACTTCGTCACGATACAATTCTTTATGTAAAGCAGGTGTATGCAGAACGTGCAGGTGACGGTGATTTTGATCCTACTTTCAGAACTGAACCGCTTCCAACTCCTGTTCACTATATTGAACCAAATGTTCCTTTCTGGGAAGGTTCACTTGCTTCTGTCAGCGAGCTTATGCGCATTTATCGAACTTATGATTTGCTTGATGAAGAATCTAAGAGTTGTCTTAATCGTCTTTTGGAAATTTATGGCCGAGCATTGGAAATTGTTAAACTTGAAGCAGAAAATAAACCTGTTTCTCAGGATGATATAAACTGGATTGCAACAATCGGTTCTTCAATGAGTAATCTTGTAATGGTTCATAACAAAGGCGAATATTGCGAAGACAATAGTTTGCTTAAAATGGCTTGTATTGCAGATGTATTTACAAATGCAGAACAGGGAGTTTGTCTTGAAGTTGGCGTTGGCAATCCTATAAGACTTTATGTTCCATTAAATGATTCTCAGGGTGGAAAACGCATTGCAGTTGGTTACGGATTCTCTTATGTTGAATTCCTTCAGCCACAGAGTGACCGCATGACAGATGACGAATGGAAGAAAATCGTTTATACAGAACAAGACGAAAATAAGAATTATCTTGATAAATATGTTCCATTCTGGGAAGAAGAATGCTTTTTAGACGTAGGTATCAATTATTATTATTAATTTCTGTTCTGCTTGCCGGTGTAATTTTTTGCAGTTGTAAAAAAGGTGCCGGAGCAGGGCAGGAAAACGGCCAGATTATAAAAACTTGGGATGTTCTTGGAGAAGGAATTCCGACTTTGGATTTTTCTCCGGAGCTGGAAGCTCTTCCTCCTGAAAATGCACATATTTGGGCTGGAACTGTAAGCCATCATTTGCTTGCCGGAGAAACGATTGATAACTGGTTTAAGGTAATTGCGGCGCACAGAAAAGTAGAAACATTTTTTATAATCTGTCCGTCGCATTATGGACTTTCTACGCAGGAATGGTCTTTGGATGATTGCCGCTGGGAAACTTCGGGCGGCATTGTTTATTCGAATTCCAAGGTTGAAAAAGAAATTGCAGAAAAGCTTGGCGTAAGATATGATCCTCAGGTATTTCCAATTGAGCATGGGGTGAATGTTCTTGTTCCGTTTATTTCTAAGTATTTTCCAAATGCAAAAATTTGTGTAATCGCACTATTTGGCGAACCGCCGCTGAATCAAAAAAATGCGCAGAAGCTTGCTGATGTGCTCTCTCCGTATTTTACAGAGGAAGGCAAAAAAAGGAATTTTCTTTTGATTTCAACTGATTTTGCGCATCATGGTGATTTGGAAGGAACAGAATTTAAGGATACAAGAAGCCGCGAGTTTTTTAAGAATCCTTCTGATTCAACCTGGGTTTTCTGCGGCTGCGATAACAGACCTGGCATTTATATGCTTTCGCGCTTTTTAACACCGAACACAAAAAATGCAGTCCTTTATCATACAAATTCGTTCGAACTTTCCGGTCAGGATGGCGATGATATAACAAGTTATTTCTTCAGTTTGTTTTATGATTAGCTGGAAAAAAGTGAGGATAAAAGTTTCACCAAAAGTTGCATTTGCAATTGAACTTCGTAAAGCGCGTGCCGGACATTCTCAAAAAGAAGTTGCAGAAAGTTTTTAATCATCGTTTTTTGGCTTTATAAAAGAATTGTTTTTCAGGCTAGGGTATGGAGCAGTTGCGAAGCAAGCCACTGGACTGAACGAAGTGAAGGAAGCGGCCGAGCGTTAGCGAGCTGCGGAACACCCGACCTGTCGCGACTACGGCGCGGCAGGGAGCCACCAAAATAAAAAAAACCGGAGAAGTTATCTCCGGCTTTTGCAGGTGTCTGATTTCATCATACACCTGCAATCCATAGACTTGCTTAATGTCGCCTATTATTCCTTCTCCACACATTTAATATGAAGTTCATCAAGTTGTTTCTGTTCAACTGCACTTGGACAATCGTCCATAGGCGACATTGCAAGGTTATTCTTAGGGAAGGCGATAACCTCGTGGATTGACTCTTCGTGGCACATAAGCATTACGAGGCGGTCGAGACCTGGTGCAATTCCTCCGTGTGGTGGAGCACCAAACTTAAAGGCCTGTACTAAGAAGCCGAAAGCCTTTTCTGCACGCTCGCGGCTGTAACCAACTATTTCGAAAATGCGCTCCTGAAG
>CAMVBP010000117.1 GCA_947165795.1 uncultured Treponema sp. | reverse complement strand
ATGAGTATCTGTGATCGATACAAGAAAGGTTTTCAAAAATGTTTCGTGTTTCCATAAATGAAGTATAACGAAAAAAGGTGAATTGCACAATTACAGGTATTATTTGATATAAGCCGATTAGATTATCCAATGTTATGAAAATACGAAAATAAGTTTTCTGAAAAATAGCCATTTATATTTAGCTCTGTTTAAATTATTTCTTCAGATATTTTTTCAAATCTTTTATTAATTGCTCGGTTCTTTTTGTTGCTCCTTTTGAATTCAAATGCATATTACAATCAGCAAACAAATCTTTATAAAAAACATAATCTTTAAAATCTGATATGACTGGACATTTTACTTTTCGTTTCAATTCTTCTTGAAAAGAAATATAAGGCGTAAAATCAAATTTATCACCATCATCAATAATTGGATATCCAGCAATCAGAACTGTTACTCCATGTTTCTCACAATATTTTATATATTTATTCAGATCATTTATATTTTTATCACCAATAACTGGCAAGCTATAAATCTCTGAATTCTCAGAATACTCCTCTCCAAAAAAACAATTATCTCCATATTTATTAAATGAACTTCTTTTATAGGCAGAAGGTTCTGGATCTTCTATATCAGATGAATTAACTTTTTTATCAATACATTTAAAAATATAATTCTGTAAATTTTTAAGGATTGCAGGGTAATCCTTAAATCTTAATACTTTCCAATATTTCAAATGATTTTCTATTGTAATCAAAGCTAGATCAGGTTGCAGTATATCTTCATTATAATCATCATAAGTCAAATGATTAATAATAATTATATCTCCTTCATGCAAATTATAAAGAGCCATTCTTTGATGAAAACTATTTCCGAGCCCACCATGTAAGCCTAAATTTACAACAGGCATATTAAATTCTTTTTCTATCATTTCAGATTTAAATCCAAAAGCTACATTCGAATTTCCTACAAGGATTATTTTCGGCTCCTGTATTGAATCAAGAATTTTCATTTTATCAATGAAAGCTCCTGTATATGAATTTGTATATTGAGGCGAAACTATCATAAATATTGTAAAAACAAATAAATTGAATAATACAAACAAAATAAAAAGTTTAAGTAAAAATCTTTTCATAAAGTTTCGTGTCCTTTAAAAATCAAAATACAAAAATTGTGTATGAATATTTTCAATAAGAGACTGACTTATAAGTACGTATAATAAAACGATAAAAATAAAATAAATTAATATTCGAAGTACAACATGGATTTTATTTAATATTATTAAACCTGATTGTCGTAATGAAATAAGTTCACAAATTATCATTACCAGAAGAGACATTAATGCAGTATCTATGTTCGAAAAACCTCTAGATTCAAATGAATGTAAAAATCCATTATCTGAAAAGCCTTTTCTAATTGCTCCAATTATTCCAACTTCATGATTCAGGCGCATATGAATCAGCATTGAAATTTCATTGGGAATATTAAAGAATTTTGAGAAAACAATTCCAGCCTCAGAAATATTTTTTGCATGAAAGAAAATCCAAGCAAATGTAACAAGTGAAAATGTTATAAAAATCTTTATCCATGCAGGAATATGAGCATTTAACGGATTATTTCTTAATGCCCGTTCAATACAAAGAAATAAACCATGTATTAATCCCCAGATAATAAAGGTCCAACCAATACCATGCCATATACCACTTATTAAAAAGGTAATTATAAGATTAATAAATATGCGGGGAAGTTTTACATGACTACCGCCTAATGGAATATAGATATAATCTCTGAGCCAGGAACTCAAACTAATATGCCATCTCCGCCAAAACTCTCCTACAGATTTAGATATATAAGGATAATCAAAGTTTTTTCCAACATCAATTCCTAGATACCTGGCAATTCCAATTGCCATATCTGAATACCCGGAAAAATCACAATAAATTTGAAATGAATAAAGAATTGTAGCCAACAATAATGCAAGTCCATATTGGGAAGCAACATCCGAATAAACATTATTTACATATAACGCAAGACGATCTGCAATAACAAACTTTTTAAAAACTCCCCAGGCAAAAAATTTCAAGCTAATACTACTATCATAATAATCAAATGTATGAAGCTTTTTTAATTGTGGAATAAGATTTCCAGCCCTTTGAATCGGTCCACTTGAAATTACAGGAAAAAAACTAATAAAGAGTATAACTAATAAAGGATTTTTTTCAGCCTCGATTTTTTTTGTATAAACGTCCACTATATAACTTATGCTTTGAAAAGTAAAAAAAGATATTCCCAACGGAAAAATCCAATGCTTAGGACTATATTTGCAAAATAAAAGAGGGAGCAAATCCAAAATTATAAATATCCAGAATAGCAGTTTATTTCTGCAAAATTTTGTTGAAAAATATGAAATCAAAATAACATACATCAAAAACGGAATAAATCGAATATCATCAATTGTATAAAATATAAAACTCGCAGTAATTAAAATAATCTGCTGCATCAACACTTTATGGTTTTCACTCTTAAAAATACTTGGAATTAAATGATATATCCCTACTATAACTAAAAAAAATATTAAAAAGGAAATTGAAAAAAAAGACATAATCTAAAAATGATAGTATCTTTCACTATCATTTTCACTATATCAACTTACTATCAATTACACAAGTGTAAACAAAGCGAAATTATATCAAAATTGATAGTATGAAAAAAGATAAATCACAATTGGAATTATTATCAACTCAACCTTCACCTTTGGAAAAAATTGTTATAGATAACATAAGAAGAATTCGTCGAGAAAAAAATATAAGTCAACTTAAACTTTCAATGTATTGTGGAACTTCAGCCAGTTACATCGGACTTATGGAAACGTATAAAAATATTCCAAAACTGTCTACAATTGAGAGAATTGCTGAAGCCCTTAATGTACCTGTTATTGAGTTATTAACAGATTCAGAATCTGCAGATACTGAAAATAAAAATTCAGCTAATAATATAGATAAAAAAATCGACTCAAATATAAAGATTAACGCTGAAAAAATTCGTAAACAAAAAGTTCGTGAACATTTAAAAAAAGAGATTATGGAAAAAATGAGCAATAATCTGGACGAAATTCTTCAGTTAATATAAAAACTCAAAAGAACCCCAAGAAAAAAACAGTATTAACGCCGTCTTTAATTAAGCACAGTCAGCGGATTAATTGTTTTACCGTTTTTATAAACTGTAAAGTGAAGGTGTGGACCTGTACTCATTCCGGTTGAACCAACATAACCGATTACTGTTGTTCCGGCATATACATAATTTCCGGCTTTTACAGGCGCAGTAGACTTCATATGTCCATACAAAGTTTTGTATCCTGAATGATGACGGATAATTACATAATTTCCATAAGTTGCATTAAAGCCTACAGTTTCTACAACACCGCTCATAGCAGGATAAATTGGTGTTCCCTGAGAAACGGCCATATCAATTCCACCATGGAAAGTACGTTTTCCTGCATTAAATGGAGAATCGCGCCAGCCGTAATTTGAAGAAAGCCAGTATCGTGCATGCAGCGGCTTTTTGAAAAGGTCGCCATTAATTTCGGCAAGTGTAAATGCATCAAGGGCTGCATCTGGAACAAAGAGTGAACTTCCCGATGCAAGCGGAGAATCTGTAGAAACAAAATTTACAAGCGCACATTTATCTGCATCTACTTCGTATTTTTCTGCGATTGTTGCAGGTGTTTCTCCGTCCTCTTTAACTGTATAAACAATTCCCGGCATAGAAGGAATTTTCAAATATTGTCCGGGCTGTATTGTTCTTGTATTTTTAATATTATTAACGCTTATAATTGTATCCTGAGTTACATTAAATTCATCTGCAATAAAACCAATCATATCGCCGGATTTTACGCGGTAAGTCTGGTATGTAATCTTTGAAGCGTCTGCAGCAGCAGTTCCGGAACTCAAAAGAGTCTCTTCAGAAGAAGAATCGGCAGTATCTACAGAAACTGCTGCAGAAGTAATTGTACTCCTGTCTAAAACTATATTGTGATTTGAATCAAATTCAGGAACGGCAGAAGTTTCAAAACCTCCCACACCATTCGGCTTATTTAAATGAGAACGAACTGATATTGTTATGCATGTAAAAGAAAGTCCAAGACAAAAAGTAATAATCGAGAAACTAACTATTTTTACAGTTTTTGAATTCGTAAACATATTTACACTATTTTTTACGAAATATATTATACTATGAAAAACTTTTGTTGCCAATTCCTTTTTCATTTTTTATTTTCCCCTTTTTAAATCACCCTTTTTTGTTTATTCCTATTAAGTAAGTTTCAAAAGATTCATTTCGGCACGCTTCGGGCTTAAATCCCTTGGCAGACGTAAAAATTTCGCGCATTTTTCGCAAAATTGCCTGCTGATCACCATTCTGAAAAATCTTTACGGCAAAATTTCCGCCGTTTTTCAGCATGGCTTCGGCATACCATACAGCCATTTCTACCAGCTGCTCGCTCCTTGCCGTATCTACAGTGCGGTTTCCTGTTGTTTTTGGTGCCGCATCGCAAACTACAAGGTCATAAGGTCCTGCTGCCTTAATTTGAGCACGAACCTCAGGCGCATTCAGGTCGCCCTGAATAAAAGTCAGATTATCGCCTTTTACGCTCTTTGCAAGTGGATTAAGATCGCAGGAAACTACTTTTCCCGTTCCTTCCATAGTCCGCAGCAGGAATGTAGTCCAGCTTCCGGGAGCCGCGCCTAAATCCAGAACATTATAATTTTTCTTAATCATTCCGAATTTTTCGTCGATTTCCTTAAGCTTATACACCGACCGCGCCGGATACCCCTCCGAGAAGGCTTTTTGAGACCAGTAATCAGGCTTTTCGTAGCTGTTTTTAGCCATATTTAATTATCGGCAGGAAGAAATGAATTTTTGAATAAAAAAAAAGGAGGAATCCTTAGCATGAAGCCGTTCCTTGCTGCTAAATTTTGACCTTTACATTATTTCCAAGAGAATCTTCGCTTTCTTTTACGCCGCCGTCTTCGTTAAAAAAGTCGTTTACATTAATTATTGGACTGCCGCTTTTCCGGCGGGAAAGGATTTTTCTGTAAATTCGGAGTACGCTTTCTTTTGGCTGAATAAAAGCCTTATCGTGACTAAGACAAAAGTTTGGTGCTTCTATTTCTTCCATTTTATTAATCATCTGCTCAAGAAGTTGTACATTGTATTCGCGTGCGGTAAGTCGAAAATGGCAGTAAGTTGCGTCGCCAAGAAAAACATACCCTTTATATTCCAGAACAAGGCTGCCTTTTGAATGGCTTGAAGGGATCGGGTAGATTTTTATGCCGTCCGGGAAGTTTTGTTCGCTTTCTACAACTGTACCGCTTCGCGTATATCTTTTTGTGTATTTTGTAACGTAAAGCATGTCATATTTAACTTTCAAAAGATTCAGAATATGATCCGGATGAAAGTGTGAAATGACAATGTTCTTTTTGCCTTCTACAGCGTTTATAAGCTCTGCAGCCTCGCCGCTTGTTCCTGTATCAAAAATCCAGGTAACATCAGAACCTTCCGGTTTTATAAAAACTACGTCGCAGGAAATAGGCTTTTCAACAGAGGGTAAATAAGAGATTTCCGGAGTAATTTTTATTAATGGCATATTATTCAGTTTTCCTGATCCAGAGGACATTCTATCGTAATCATTTTTGTAGAAAAACCGTTGCGTTCATAAAAACGCATTCCTTCAACATTCTGCGGAAAAACCTGAGTACGGAAAAAATCTGCTTTTTTCTCTATGCCATATTTCTTTGCGGCATTCAAAAGAAGAGTGCCTGTTCCCTGACTGCGATATTTTTCTGCAACAACTAAATCCTGCAGATAAATATTTGTCTGCGGCTTGAGGCATGAAAATGGCTTTACCTTTGCATAAACAACATGCGCAAAACCAATTACTTCGCCCGACTCATTTTCTGCTGCAAGCATAACCTGAGAATCGCTTGAAAGAATTTCTTCTATCTGGCGGGTACGTTCTCCAGGCTTACTTAAAACAAAATGCTCGCTCTGGTAACGCACGCCGTCTTTTTCCAGTTCGGTATAGAGTTCTTCAAGAATGGGACAATCTTCTTTTTTTGCTTTGCGTATTGTTATCATTTTTATTTTTTAAGGAGTGCCGCAAACGGATTGTAAGTTTCTCCGTCGTCGTTCTGGCTGCTCATGTATTTTTCTGCAGAGTTATCCTGCTCTACTGAATTTGCAGGCTTTAAAGAAATACGCTTTGAAGCAGAATCTATTTTTTCTACAACAACGCTCATTGGCTGACCAGGCTTATAAACCTTGCGGAGGTTTGTGTTTGCACTTACACCTTCAAGCTCACTTATATGAACAAGTCCGTCTATTCCCTTATCAAGATTTACAAAAAGACCAAAGTCCATAATCTTGCTGATTTTTC
>CAMVBP010000116.1 GCA_947165795.1 uncultured Treponema sp. | reverse complement strand
CTAAATGCCCGTTTGAAGCAGCGCATGTAACTGGAGGTATATCTAATGTACCTGCTCTCTTGTTAATATCAATACCACAACTTATTAAATATTTGGCCATGTCATAAATTCCAAATAGAGCAGCATCATGAAGAAAAGTACCAAATGGAGTTTCATAATTCAATAATTCTTTATTATGTTCAAGTAATTGTTTTACAGTTACTAAATCATTCTTTTTTACGGCCTTACGCATTGCTATCAATAATTCTTTATCCATTGAAATTTCCTCCAGTGTACAATGTATTATTTAATTGAAAAAACTCTATAGCCATTGCATTTTGTGGTATATCTGCTCGCGCTTAAAATAGTAGAACATTTTATCAATCAGATATTTTCCATTTTCATTTTTCAACTCAAATTTATAGCATTTAGTGATAATTTCTTCAGGCGGCTCAATAAAAACAAGTGCCCTGGATTCACTCTTCATTGTAAAATAGACAGTTGCCGCTTCATTCAGATAATAATAATCGCCGGGTTTTCCTATGCCGTTTCTGTACCATTTGCTCAGGAATTCCTTTGTGCAGAAAGGTGTAATTACTTTTTTATACTGCTCAAGAAATTCATCAAAACAATTTTCATCAAAAAATATATTGTTTTTTTCATTTTCGGCTTCTTTATCAGATTGTGCTTCAATCATCAGATTCAGTTTTTTGAGCAGGTCCAAAATCTCATTTACAATCGTATTCATATAACCCAGGTATTTTTCGGCAGTATCTTTTGGAACAATTGAAAGTTCCTTTTTTTTCGTTTCAGTTTTTACCGGTTCTTCTTCATCAAACGTAATGACCATATGAGAGCCGGCAGTTTTTTCCGTAACACGCTGAATAATCATCTTTTTATCTTCTTCAGAGATTTTTTCTCCGGCAGGTACAAGCCATTCCTGCATGGAACCTTTCAGACAATAAAATCCGCCCACGCCCATCTCGCCCTGAATCCTTACAATTCGGCCGTCAATTTCAACATCAATAAAAGTATTTGTTCCCGTAATTTTTATCATAGATTTCTCCTTATTTTACAGACGCATTTTTCAAAAAATTAATTCCCTGAATAAATTTTTTAATGGAATCTTCATCTTTGCTAAAATGATTCAAAAAATCAAATCAGCATCTTTAATGTGCAATCGTAAAAAATTCTTCCATGTTATCAGGAAGAATAATCTTATCGTTCACTTTGAATAAAAGCCTGTTGTCTTTTGTCGCATAAACCTGGCGTATTTCTGCCGGGCCAAAGCAGCCATACGGAAGCTCTTTTTTCTCGCCGCTTTGCAAATCTATAATTGCAAGCACCGGAATGTCTTTTTTATTATCAGCTACATCATGTCCATGGCAGGCAACGATAAATTTGTTTTTCTCAAATACATAAGTCCAGCCAGTGCAAAATTCAACTTTGCGGACGTTGCTAATTTTCTTTTCTACATCAACAATCACAAGCGATTCCAAATGGATTTTTCCGTCATTCGAAAACTGCTCCTGTCTTACAAACGCAACTTCCGTCTCATTGATTACATACAGTGTACCAGGTCCAAGCACAGAAGGTTCCATTTTATAAAAACAGTAATTAAAGCCATCCTTTTTCGTAAATAACGTTTTTCCCCATTTAAGAATCTGCCCCTGACACATTACATACAGATTTTCCTGCACGATCGCAAAACATGAAAAAATGCAGTCCCTCTCCTTAGTTTCATACACGGTTTCAATTTCTGCGTTGCCATCCATTGCGTTCTTAATTCTGTAGACCTTACTGCCCGAAGCAAGGAACAAATCATCTCCGTACCAGATTAAATCTTTAAGATCTAATTCTTCATCTAAAGTTGCAATGTTTTTCCATTCATTAATATTTTCAAGACGCTCACCCGCAAAAATATATGATCTCCTGTCTTTTATACCATTATAGTTTTCGTCACGTTCCGGATTATGCATCAAGGCAAGATACCTGCCTTCTTCACCGACCAGACGATATATAAACCAGGAAGTTTTTGCAAGAATAACAGGCTCCGGATCAAAATAAAAAATCTGAGTTTCAATAGGATTATAATCAGAATCCCTGATTTCCGAATAATAAATATTTCCCGGACAATCCGCCTTCATAATCCAGTTCTGAGAATCCCACTTTATGACTTTTCCGCTCAGCTGTTTTCCAAAATCAATTCGTCTCGCTTTTGCACCAGCCTTCTTTCCGCGCTGAAGCATGCACTTTACCTTTCTTTTGAGCGACGCCATTTCCTGAGTAAATTTTTCTTCGTCCGCAGCAGGAATTATTGTAAGGTTGAAAGAATCACTTTCTTCATAAATTTCAAAAACCAAAAATCCGTTTGCAGAAAGTTCCTGCCCCAAAGCCTTAACAGCATCCATCGTCTGTTCCATATTGTAATTTTCCGAAAGACTCGTCATCTCGTCCGAAAACAAAAACGGAACTTCATCCTTAAACTCATACTGCAGAGCAGCCAAAACATCTTCGCAAGGAGCCTTCCAGTCACATTCTGCGATTTTATAATTTCCAATTTTTTCCATAATTTTTTCCTTATTATTTTTAATTTCTGGGCGCACCCGCCGCAAGCGTCGGTCAGGCTTTCCGCCGTTCCGCGCTAACCGCGCTCCAGCCGCTTCCTTCACTCACTAACTACCGTTAGTTCGTTCAGTCCAGTGGCCGCCTTCGGCGCGGCTACAATCCTTTGCGCAGTTTTATATTTCTTCAAACAAAAAACCATTGAGATTGTTATCCTCTATAATTTTTACAAATTCTTCAGTCACAAAATAATCACGAACAGTCAAACCGTTCGGAAGCGTTACCTGGAAAACCGGCGGATAATCAAAATCTTCAAAACAATATTTATTTACGCCCAAAATGTCATTTTCAAAATATTTGAAATCTGTTTTTGATTTATCCAGTTTGTCCAAAACAATTAGATTATTAAAAAGAATAAAATCATCGTTTATATGAATATACTGTGCTTTTATTTTAGAAACATTTTTCAAAGCCGCTTCACATTTACTGCTTATAAAATAACCCCTGCAGTCATAACATTCACAAATGTCACCGGCCGGATTTTTTGTTTCTTTATCGTATACAAATTTAACCTCAGGAGAAACCGACAATTCCACCCCTTTATTAAAAACTTTCACCAACGAATTATCAATCTTCTCGTCTTGTAAAAAACAGCCTTTATAATTATCAATATCACTTTTTAACATATAAATTTTCATAAGCGTTACATTTCCTTAATTAAAACTTTCTTCATCAATTTCCTTATAAGTATTTAAGAGATTTTCCAAAAAATCAATATCAGTTAATCGGCCGTGCTCAAAAATTTCCGAATCAATTTTCGACGCACAGAATTCCTTATACAACAAAATTACCTGCACCAGAGCGTCCCCATCCGTATAACTGCATTCAAAAACAAAATCATCGTTCTGGATTTTTTCTTTAATTTCACCAACAGACATTTCAGAAAATTTTCTAAGAATCTTAATGCAATCAAAATCTTTATCTTTACTCTTAATTTTTATTCCAATCAAATCTACTTTTTCACCTCTTCTTTTTTCTCTCACAAGGTCTTTTTTTTATTCGCTTCATCAAAATCTTTTTTTGCATATTCCAAATTATCATCTCTTTCTGCGTGAAGATCCGTGAGTTCAGAAGTTTTTACAAGCTTGCTGTATTCTCCTTTATTTACAACATCAAATCCAGCTTTTTTCAGAACTGCCCATGGAAGATTAGTGTTTTCGATTTCAACACTATCATCATCGCCAACAATAATCGAAACGGGAATATCTTTGTAAACTGCCTTAAACCTTTGTTCGTAATACTCAGTCACTTCATAAGGAGAAACTTCTTTTATTCCCTGCAAATCAGTTGCACAGGTTGCATTCAAACTTTCAAATTCTCCCGATTCAACTTCTTTTATATCGTAAGTTCTGAGGCGAATAAAACCATTTTTTGTATATGCAGAATATATTTTTCCTTTATAAACTGCAAAACTAGCCAGCTCGTATTTTGATCTCATTTTTATCCTTTTTTAATTAGGGTGCATTTAAGCCCTCTCGTTCAATCTTACAAAAATGTATCTTGCGGCCCGATTTCTATTTCGGGGAATATTTTAATTCCAAGACCATTTTCTATGTCCCAGGCAACTTCACACAAAAGAATCAGTTCACCGTCTGAGTTTATAAGAACTTCAGTCAGCTGAACATCCTTATCTATTGTATAAATTCCTTCAACATACTTTGTAATATAATCGTTAAGTTGATTCTCTGCCGCTTTCGACAAATCTGCAATATTTTCATAAAACCGAAGAAAAGAATCTTTTTGCGTTTGATTTATTTGTTCTGTTTCCGGATACGCTTCAAAATCAACTTTAATATTATTTTCTTCTCCAAAGAAAGTTATAGTTTTTTCATAAAACCAGCCAAAATTGTAAAAAGGCTCTTTTAAAATTTCATCAAAATTCATTTCTATCCTCTTATTTTGTTGGTGATTACTGTCAATTTCTATTTTTCGCTTCATCATAATATTTCTTTGCATATTCCAATTTATTTCTTTTTATGGCGTAAAGCTCCGTAAGTTCTGATGTTGGTAAAGATTTTTCATAAACCCCTTTTTCAACCTGCTTGAATCCAAAGTTAATCAAATCTTCATAAGAAAAATCTTCGGGATTCGGTTGAATACTAACCTTTAATATGTATCAAATGTAAATCCTTTGTAAACTGCAACTCTATTTTGATCATATTTCCAGTTTTCTATTCATTTTTTATTCCTTTTCTGAAGCCTTCGATTATAAATTCTTTCTTCCTTCTTAAGCCGCTTAAAAAAGAAATCAAATGCCATTTCTGCATCCTTGCTTCTAAAGAGAATATATTTATCTTTTGGCTCAGACCTGTCTTCCGGACCTTCATCATAAATCAGCCACTCATCATTTTCTTTATTGCAGCAATAAGTCACATCAGAAGAAAGTACGTTATTCGTAAATAAAACTTTATTATTTACAACGAGCTTTACGCCCATAGAAAAATTTTCATTTTGTAGTTTTTCAATAAATTTTTTTTCGTTTTCAATTTCATAATAATTATTCAAATAATCCTGGGCTTCCAAATACTGCTTTAAATCGTCAAAGATTTTATCTTCGCTTTCAGATTCATACACCAAAAAAGGCGGATGGTAGGATTTGTCATCTGGTCCATCTTCTAATACTTTCCAGATGCCATCAACAAAATCACAACTTATCGAAATATAACTTCTATTATCTTTTGATATCAGCTGATTTCGAACATATACTTCCCATCCATTAAGGTTTAATTTATGATTTTCAAACCATTCCAAAAATTCTTTTTCTTTCATTCAGTTTCTATTTCGCTCCATATCAGGTTCTTTTGCATATATAAACCTTTACAGCTCTCCCCAACAACAAAATACCGTGTAAACAGTTAATATACTGCTATAAATGATAAAATTAAAAATCATTATGCAGAACATTATGATTTCTTTAACACTTACATTTTTCTTGCGTAAGTTTTTTATTGTGCGGATGATTTTAAATAATGATACGAAAAATATGATGACGGTAATTCCGAATACTAGCGGAATTATACGAAAAAAACAGAATACAATAAAACTCAAGAACATCAAAAAAACGGCAAGGATTTCTTTTAACCAGGATTTTTCCGGCAGAAACCTTTTAAGACTTAAAATAATTCCGATCAGCGACATTAAAAATATAACAGGAGAACCAAATTCAAAAAGAACAATTACTGCGTTATCCCAAAATCTCGGAGACCATTTTTCATGATCTTCAATCATTCGAAGTTGTATATATTCAGGAAGCGGAAAAACAATTTCTGTAAGCACCCAACCAATAATCATCAGAAAAAACAGAATTTCTGAAATTAAAAAGAGTTTTACATGTAGTGTAGTTTTTTTACTTTTTTCCATTCGGTACAATAAAACAATTTGTAGATAAGTTTTATTCCAAGGAATTTGAGCTTTCATGCGCCTGTGTTTCCTTTTCGCTATCTCAAACTTTTTTTTATTCTTATAAAAAGTTTACATTAATACTTATTGATAGTAAACAGAGAAAAAGAAATTATATTTCTAATATTCCCAGCCGAGTCTTCTGGATGCTTCTAAACGTTCAAGGAACGACTGGCAGGCTTCGTCCTCATTTTCAAATTCACACAGTCCCATTTTGACCCAACGCTCATCGGTTGCAAATACATACCACTTACCATTTTCTTCATAAATGCAAAGACCATTTGACCTTGGATTATCTTTATCAAAAAATACTCCAATATCATTTTGTGTGACTAAGCCTTTTACTTCGTTTAGTGTCATCTTAAAAGTCCCATCCTTTAAGATTTATTGCCCTTTTCCAGTAATCAGGAAGTTTTTCATACGGAAT
>CAMVBP010000115.1 GCA_947165795.1 uncultured Treponema sp. | reverse complement strand
TTATGACTATTTATCCGCTTGATGATGCAAAGTCAAAAAAGGGTTCTGAAGACGTAAAAGGAACTCTTTCAAAGTTCGGCGCAGAAGTAACTGAAGAAAAACAGTTCGGCGACCGAGATCTTACCTACGAAATCAAAAAAGCAAAGAGAGGAAGATTTGTTCTTTACACTCTCAAAATGAATCCTTCTAAGATCGTAGAAATTCAGAAAGAATTCAAAATCAACATGAACTTGCTTAAATATCAGTTTGTAAAACTTGATGAAAAGGCATAATCGGGGCTTTTTATGACGGATTTAAATCACGTAGTTCTTATTGGTCGTCTCACACAGGATCTTGGTACTGATGAAAGAAGTTTCGGATATGTTGGAAACGGACAGGCAAGAGCAAATGTGAGCATCGCAGTCAACAGAAGTAAAAAAAACGGTGACCAGTGGGTTGAAGAAGTAAACTTTTTCAACGTTACAATCTGGGGAAAAACCGCAGAAAACCTTAAGCCTTATCTTACTAAGGGAAAACAGATTTGTGTTGAAGGTCATTTGAAGCAGGACAGATGGGAAAAAGACGGACAGAAACAGAGCCGCATTTCTATCGTTGCTGATTCAGTTCAGCTGCTTGGTGGAAGAAACGAAGGTCCTTCATCAGGTTCAGCACAGACATCTTTCCATCCGGTAAATCAGAGTCAGCCTTCAGGCGGATTTAATGATTCATTCGGAGATACAGGAAACGATTTCCCTGAAGATATTCCATTTTAATTTTATATTGAGGTAAAATATGTCAGAAGAAACAAAGGTAGAAGAAAAACAGCCACAGACAATGCCTGATGCAACAGCATCTGAAGGTAGAGAAGATGACCGCGACGGAAGAGCAAAAGGAAAAACATTCTTCCGCAAGAAGGTTTGCCGTTTCTGTGCAAATAAGACAAAGATTGATTACAAAGATGCAGATGCATTGCGCCGCTTTATGACAGAGCGCGGAAAGATTCTTCCACGCCGCATTACAGGTACTTGTGCAAAGCATCAGAGAGAAGTTGCTAAGGCTATTAAGAGAGCACGCGCAATCAGCTTGCTTCCTTACGTTGCTGACTAGGCTAATGGCTTAGAGGCAGGCTATGCTTGCCTGACAACCGACTTTAATAGATTATCCTCATACTCCGAGGAAATCATGAAAAAAATATCAGGAGCTTGAACAAATGAAAGTTATTTTAAACGTAGACATTAGAACTTTAGGTGAAGAAGGAGACGTAAAAAACGTTGCTAACGGTTATGCACGTAACTTCCTCCTTCCTCGTAATCTTGCTGTTCCTTACAATGCTGCAACTGTAGCACTTTTTGAAGGACGCAAGGCAGAAATCGAAGCACGCAAAGAGCAGAAAAGAAAGGATTCTGCAAGCCTTAAAGAAAAGCTTGAAGGAACTTCTATTGAACTCAATATGCCTGCAGCAGCTAACGGAAAACTTTATGCTGCAGTTACTTCAAACATCATCGCTGAACAGCTTAACAAACTCGGCTTTGATATTGAACGCAAGAAGATTGAAATTCCTGGTTCAACAGTTAAATCAGTTGGAACATTCAAAGCTACAGTTAAGCTTTACGAAGCTCAGACTGCAGAAATCCATGTTACTGTAAAAGCTCAGACTGTTGAAGAAAAGTCAGAAAAGCCTGCTAAGGCTCCAAAGGCTGAAAAAGCAGAAAAACCTGCAGAAGCTGCTCCAAAAGCAGAAGAAGCAGCTCCAGCAGAAAATGCTGCTGAGTAAATAAATGCCGTAAAACGCATTTAATTAGAAAAAGGGTCGGTTATTTTTCCGACTCTTTTTTTATCAAAAAATTTACAAATATTTAAAATTGATATAAAGTTAATTAGAGGATTTTATGGATAGTGCATTAAAAGACAAAGTTCCGCCAAACGACATTGAATCAGAACAGGCTGTTTTAGGCGGTCTTCTTTTAAACTGGAGTGCAATGTCTGAAGTAAGTTCAATTTTACGTGCAGACAGATTTTATTCACTTCAGCATCAGTTAATTTATAATGCACTCTTAACCTTACACATTAAAAATATAACAGGAGACGTTCTTTCTGTTATTAAGCAGCTCGAAGCTGAAGGCAAAATTGAACAGGCCGGCGGTAAGGCTTATATTTCTTCGCTTACAGATATTGTTCCAACGGCCGCAAATATTGATTATTACGTAAATATTGTTATGGACAGAGCTTCGCGCCGAGATCTTATTCGTGTTAGTGGCGAAGTTAAGGCTTCTTCTTTTGATTTAGGCCGTGAAAGCACTGCAATTCTTGATGAAGCTGAACAGAAAATTTTTGCATTGGCCGAAAAAAATGAAACTTCGGAAATCATCGATGCAAAAAAATTAATGATTAAGGAAATTGAGCTTGTAGAAGCAAGATATAATACAAAAGACCAGTTTACAGGAATTCCTTCGGGCTTTGGTCGTCTTGATAATTATACTTCGGGCTTTCAGAATTCCGAACTTATTATTATTGGTGCCAGACCTTCTATCGGTAAAACAGCACTCGCACTTTCTATGATTCAGAATATTGCCCTTAGGCAGTCAATTCCATGCGGATTCTTTTCTCTTGAAATGCCTTATGAGTCTATCGGTATGCGTCTTCTGGCTCAGGAAGCTAGAGTACCAATGCACAAAATCCGTTCCGGTATGCTTAAAAATATTGAAGTTACAAAAATTCAGGAAGCAGCCGGAAGATGGTTTGAAGCTCCATTATACACAGTAGATACTCCAAATATGAGGCTTCTTGAATTGCGTGCGGTTGCCAGAAGAATGGTAAAAAATCACGGAGTAAAAATAATTTTTATTGACTATATCGGACTTATTACAACGGAAGATACTTCACGTCCTACATACGATCAGGTTTCTGAAATTTCTAAATCTCTAAAAGCTCTTGCCCGCGAACTTGAAATTCCTATTGTTGCGCTTTGTCAGGTTTCGCGAGATGCAGAAGGGGAAGAGCCAAACCTTGCTCAGCTTAGAGGTTCCGGTTCTATTGAACAGGATGCCGATGTTGTAATGTTCCTTCACAGAAACAGACTTAAAGAAGAAGTTGCTGCTCAGGAAGCAAAAATTATTCTTGCAAAGCAGCGAAACGGTGCCTGCGGTGATATAGACATTATGTTCATTCCGCTTTTAAGCTCATTCGAAAATAAAGCAGAAGAATAATCAAAAAAAATGGCGTGCCGCCATTTTTTTTGATTGACGCATTTTTGCTTCGCAAAAAGTGCTGGGATTAAAGAGACTTTGTACACGCCATTTTTGATTGACGCATTTTTTTGCTGCGCAAAAAGTGCTGGAATTTATTTTACTTTTCAGAAACATCACTTAAATCAGACTTAGAAAGAAGTTTTAAAGTTCCTTTTGAATCTGTAATTACAATTCCTGAACTTGTAATTGTAATCGGAGTACAGCTCTTTACTTCAACCGTAGATTTTAATTTAAGGGAAAGATCGCTTCCGAATTTACCGAGCTTGTATTTTCCGTTTTCGTCAATTACGCAGTAATAATCGCTGCCGTCCTGCACTAAAACAGAATCTGCTGCAATATTCTGCTCGCTCTGAGAAACAATTTCCATTTTGTCGCTGTCAATCAAAACAAGGTTAATACTTCCGTTTCCTGAATTTTCACCTGCAATTGCAAGGTAGTTTTCGCCTTCCTTGAAGATTGTTCTGTCGCGAATAACAGTTACCGGAGAATTTTTAATAATTTCACCATTTTTAGTATTGAATTTTACAAGGCGCGAAAGCATTGCTTTTTCATCTGTAAGAACAATACCGAATTCTGCAGGCATTTTTGCCTGTTCAGCTTCTTTTTTCTGAACAGAATCCTGATCTTTTGCAATTTCTTTTCTTTCGTTTTGAGCTTCTTCAGATTTCTGATCAGCACGGCTCTGAGATTCATCTGCCTTGCTCTGAGCTTCGTCTGCTTTCTGCTGCTGTTCATCCTGCTTTTTCTGCTGATCATCTGCATCCTGTTTAGCCTGTTCAGCTTCTTTCTGATCCTTTTCAGCCTGCTGAGCTGCTTCTTCGGCTTCCTTCTGTGCCTCTTTATCCTGAGGATTCTGTTCTGCTGCTTTCTGCTTTTCTTCAGCTTCTTTTTTAGAATCGTCTGCTTTCTTCTGAGCATCATCAGCTTTCTTTTGTGCATCCTGAGTTTTAGCTTTTTCGTCTTCTAATTTCTTTTTTTCTTCATCTGCAGTTTTCTGAGCTTTATCTGCCTTTTGCTGAGCTTCATCTGCTTCTCGTTCTTTTATATCAACCATTTCCTTGCGGCTTTCTATGTTTTTATCATCATCTTCCTTCATAGATTCAACAACTTTTTTGTCGCTTATGACTGAAGTATCTACAGTAGAAAGTCCGCCGTTCTGAACGTCATAAAGAGGAATTACAATCTGAGATTTTCCAGGCCAGTCTTTATAACTGATTGAAAGTCCGCAGTTTTCTGAAGTAAGATTTTTTACAACCACAGATTTATATTTTGCTTCAAAATCAGAAAGTTTACCGCGGTAAACGGCATTATAAACTGTAATAAATACTGCAAGTGTATCTGCATCTGAAGTTGAATAGCCGTATGCAGAACTTAGATAAGAAGAAATAATTCTGCGAAGGTTTTTAATATGGTCTACAGTTGCATCTGCACCAATAAAAAGAATATCGGCATCAAGCTTGTCTTTTTGATTTGGATCTACAGCGTGAATTACGAAGTATTTTGTTGCTGTACCGGCTTTTGAAGAAGCTGAAGGTGATTTAGAAATTACGCTTCCCAAATCCTTACCAATTCCGCGGATTGCATCTGCAGAATCTATTACTTTATGAGGGCCTGTGTAATTTATAAATTCAATAGTTTCGTTTTTAACGCCTTCAAGTTCTGATTTATTTACTTCCAGTGCAAAAAGTGAAGTGCACGCAGCCAATGCAAATGCAAAAAATATCGTTTTTTTCATAATAACTCCAGATAAAAAATTATAACACAGGTTTCCTTTATAAACAAATTATATTTAAAGGTCTAAATCGGAAATTTGCTGGAATATTTTTCTTGCATAGGTTCTTGTCTGAGAACTGTAAGAAGGGTATAAAAATTTTTTAAGGATGTCTTTTCCTTTTGAATTATATGCAGGCTTTCCCATAAAGCTGCAGATTGAATAGACTGCATCGCAGATCTGGTTAATTAGGGCAGTGGCTTTGTAATCTGTTCTGGAAGCAAGAATTTCAAGGGAATTAAGGATTTTTCTTTCCGGATCATATCCGGCTTCTTTTATTCCTTCCAGAAGAATGGAAAGGTATGTGCTGTTTGTTGATTTTTCAAGCAGGCTTGCAATATATTCTGCAGAGTCATCTGTGTTAAGCAGCGTTAATTGCCGAAGAATTGAAGCAAAACCTTTTGTGTCAGTTTCAAAAATTGATTTTTCCTTTCTTGTTCCAAAATCAGTTGTCGTAAGGTTTTTGTAATAGGCATGAACTGCAGAATATACATTTGAAGTTATTTCTATTTCGCGGCCATTTTTTAATCCGTTTTTATCTGAATCTTTAAGTTCCTTTATGATTTTTTCACCTGCAACTGCTGAATCAAAACCTGCCGTATAAACCATCTCGTATTCCGAAGAAGAATCCGTATAAAATGCTGAATAATCAGTTTTTTCAGCAGGAATTTCATTCGTATAAAATATTTTGTAGGCCTTTATGCTCCAGTTTTTTTCGCAGAAAATCAGGTAACCTTCGTGAATTAAAAAGGCGTTCGTATAATTTGAATTAAAATTTTCGGGCATTTTTGCTTCCCATTTTATGTTTCCGTCTTTTGAAAATAAAAATGCCTTTTTGTCGTTAAAGACAACAATTCCCGACTCGGAATAATTTGCCTGAAAAATATTTGAAAGAGGAATTTCAAAAGAAGAAATGATATTTCCTGATTCAAGATCTATTTTACAGGCTTTAGTTATACCGCCGGAAGGTTCAAAAAGTATCAGCTCCTTTTTATTATTTGAAACACAGATTTTTCTGCCTGTTGATTTTGTCGTAAAAACCCATTTATTTACCGCTTTAGAATCGTCATCAAGGCCTAAAAGTCCAAGACTTCCATCGGAAAAATACAGGACAATTCCATTGGAACAGCTTTCTGCATCCGTAATAATTCCGGAAAAAGTGATTTCTTCCAGAGCTTCTCCAAAAGGCGATAACCTTATTCCATAGGTTTTATTGTCTTTTTGTCCGCAGAAAATAAGAATTGTACCGTCCGGCAGCTCCTGTGATAATAAATTCTGCTGAACAGTAGAATTATAGGTCCATCGTAAATTCCCGTTTTTTGTATAGCATAAAACAGAATCGGAAAGAAAAATAAAAAACCTTCCGTCGCGGCCATTAAGCGGTTTTTGAATGACAGGTGAGTTTACTGATTTTTCCCAGATAATGTTTCCGCTTGGATTTATCATTTTGATTTTAGAAGCCTGATTATCGGAAAGCAGAATAAAATCTTTTTCGAGAGGGAAAATATCCGTATTTTTTGA
>CAMVBP010000114.1 GCA_947165795.1 uncultured Treponema sp. | reverse complement strand
ATTTTTATCTACAATTCCATTATTTTCTCCCCCGTTTGCTTTAATAATTTAATCCTTTAACTTTTTTGGACAATTAAATAACCATGAATTAGCAATTAAAGACTCTCCTGTTGCGGCCTCCCAAGTATCCTGAGCAAATTTCGAACAAGGCCCTAAAACTGTCCATGCTTTTCTACCTTTTTGCTCATAATCTTGTATTTTTTTCATAAATCATTCCACACTTTTTTTAAATTTACATTACAAAACTTACTTTATATCTTACCACGCTTTGTTTTATTCTGACAAATTTTCTAATTAAATTTTTAAAATTTTCTAAGTATCGTCTTTTTATCCATTTTTTCCCGCTTACAAAACATTAATTCAACAGAGTTTTTCCTTGTTGAACTTTTACCGCTTTATTTGCTACAATTTTTTTAATGACTGAATCGCAAAAAAAACTGTTGAATGAGCTTGCGCAAAAATATGAAGTTCCGTCTTTTTACGACGACGATCCTTCGCAATTTTTAAAAAGATATAAAACACAAGCGGATATAGAAATTGCTGGCTTTATTGCCGCTATGTTTGCCTTTGGTAACAGAAAGCAATTTATTCCAAAAATAAATTATATTTTAGAAACCGCAGATTCTTCGGAAAAAGGAATTTATAACTGGATAAAAAACAGACGCTACAAAAATGAATTTGGACATGGAGAAAAAAAATTTTACCGTTTCTACTCGTTTGATGACATACAGAATTTCTTTGAAGAAATATCCAATATAATAGAAAACAATAAAACATTAGGCGAATTCTTTAAATTAAAATATGAAGAAGCAAATAAAAAATCAGATTTGCAAAAATCAAAAAACTCCGGCAGTCATTCTTCCGGTAATTTGATTCAGCTTAGTGAATTAATTTCGCAGGCTTTTCCGAATTCAAAAATTGTTCCTAAGGGAAAAAACTCTGCCAAAAAACGTATTCATATGTATTTGCGCTGGATGGTTCGTAAAAACTCTCCCGTAGATCTTGGCTTATGGACCTGGTACCCGCAGTCTGCGCTCATAATTCCTCTGGATGTTCATGTAATGCAGATGGCAATTAAGCTCAAGCTTATTCCTCAGGAATCAAAGCCGGACAGAAAAACTGCAGAAAAACTTACGGCACTTATAAAAGAAGCTTTTCCGGAAGACCCGGCACGCGGCGATTTTGCTTTGTATGGTGCGGGAATTAATGAAAATTTTTAGTTTGACAAAATTTAAAAAAATGTCTAAGATGTTTGAAAAATTTTTATAAGAGGTTTCTATGAAAGATACTGCAGAACGTTTAACACTTACCAAAAAACTTGCACTTACAGGTGCATTCAGCGCTTTAATCATTGTTCTTGGAATTACTAAAATTGGTTTTATTTCCATTGGTGCTGCATCAATTACAATTTTACACATTCCTGTAATTCTTACTGTTCTTTTAGCTGGTCTTCCGGAAGGAATTTTTGCAGGAGCTGTTTTTGGAATTCTTTCTTTAATTATGGCTGCAATGACTCCAAGCGGAGTTCTTGATCCTATGTTTATTAATCCGCTGTGTTCTGTTCTTCCACGAATTCTTTTTGCAGCTGCTGCATGGGGAATCTGGAAACTTTTGAACCTCATTCCAAAAATGCCAAAAATTGTGAGCGCAGGTATTTCAAGCTTTTTGGCAACTATTATTCATACCCTGCTTGTTCTTGGTTCACTTTATATATTCAAGGGAGAAGATGTAAAAACTGCTTTAGGCGGAATAGGTTATATCGCCCTTGTTGGTGCATGCGGATTAAATGCAATTCTTGAATCTGTTTCTTCTACAGTAATCTGTATTGCAGTATTCACAGGACTCTTTATTTCTGCAAATTCAAAATCTAAGCTTTCTAAAGAAATATAAAAAACTGTCGTTCCGGACAATTCTTATTCAAACTTTGCGATTTCCTTTTGACAAAGGCTGTCGCAAAGTTCATTATATTCTACACCTGCGTGACCTTTTACCCACTTCCATTCAACCTTCAAAACAGAATTTAGTGCATCAAGCTTTTCCCACAAATCCTGATTTTTTACCGGTTTTTTATCGGCAGTTTTCCAGCCTTTTGCTTTCCAGTTTTTAATCCATGAGGTAATTCCGTTTTTTACATACTGGCTGTCTATATAAACAACTACATCACACGCAGAAAAGCCTTTTGTATTATTAATTACAGAAAGTGCATTAATAGCAGCCATAAGCTCCATGCGGTTATTAGTCGTAAGTTTTTCTCCGCCCGAAAGCTGTTTTGCAACGCCATCTGCAATAACTACAATTGCCCAGCCTCCCGGTCCGGGGTTTCCGTGGCAGCCGCCGTCTGTATAAATAATTATTTTTTCATTTTCGCTCATTTTTTAAAATTCCTTTTTAACCTGAGGAAGCTTTTCTATCCAGATTTTTGACATATATTCATAGCCTTTTTCGTTCGGGTGAATTCCATCCCGGCACATTAACGAACGGTAGTCAGGTGCGCTGAGCATGGCTTTGCGCATATCTACAATCTGAACATTTTTTGCACGGGCTAAATCTGCAAGCTCCATATTATACAATTCATGATTTTCGTAAAGCTTATGAGGATTTCCATTCAGAAATTCCAGAATATTTTCCTTATTATTTCCATTACATATATGCTCAAACCACCAGTCCGGCACAAGAGGAGGCATTGTCATAATAAGCGGAGTAATTAGATTTGCACGGAGTGTTTCTATCATCTCTCCGACAATCCTTATAAAATCACTAAGCTCAACGCGGGGCTTATGAATAATACCTTTTGGATTTTCGCTTACAGGCGGCCAGTCATAATCACAGTCGTTGCCTCCGGATTCAATAATTCCTAACTCAAATTTTTCGCCGCGCTCCATCATTTTATTAAGCTTTCGCTGCGCTTTAGTAATTATGTTTCCAAATACAGACTGATTATTCAGTTCAAAGCCAAGAACCTTTTGAGCAAGAGAAAGACTGTCATTTTCTATAATATCAAAAAGATGTCCGCTATCAGTTCCTGTAACAGCACCTTTTAAGATTGAATCGCCAAAAACAGCAATAGAATTTTTCATACTTGAATTATAAACCTTTATAAGTCATAATTCTAGTAATGAAAAAATTTTTTTATTTAATTATTGTATTTTTAATTTCTCTTTTCGTTATGGCCTGTACTCCAGGAATTAATCCGGAATCTTCTTCTGCTTCAGGAGGCTCTTCAAAAGCAAGATTGCTTCCTCCATTACCACATACAAACAGCGACTGGCTCTTTATTATGTATGTAGATGCCGATAACAATTTAAATGATGATCTCTGGTATGATATTACTAATGTGCAGCTGGCTCTATATAATCTTCTTTCGGAAAATAATAATACAAACGAAAGCTATCCTTCTGTAAAAGTTGTTATGCTTTGGGACGGACAAAATCAACAGGATGCTTATGTTTTAAAAAACACCCGTCTTCATCCAAGAAGCGAAATTTATGAGCTTGGTCCTATGGATTCAAATACAAATAGATTAATAAGAGAAACGACTTCCAATAAGAAATATGTAAATGATTATTGGATGCTTTCTAAAAATTCAAAAAGACTTACCGATTATGCAGGCTGGCTTTCTTCTGAACCAGATATGGGAGATGTTTCTACACTTTCAAATTTTCTTTCCTGGGTAAAAAGCAATTATTCTGCTAATAATATAGTTTTATGCCTTACCGACCATGGTTCTGGAACAGAATTTGAAACATATTCAGGAGGCATTGGCAATTATATTAATTCCCGTTCTCTTTGTGCTGATGATACGAACGCAACTTCTAAGCTTTTAACAGCCACAGATATTAAAAATGCAATCAACGGCTCTGGCTTACACCCAGACATAATCTGGATGGACTGCTGCCTGCAGGGAAATATAGAAACTACATATATTTTACGCGGATGCGCAGATTATCTTGTTACAAGCGCAAATATCAGTTATGCAAACGATCATTTTAACATTATTAACAGTCTTAAAAGTAATAACATAGATTCAAAAGAAATGGGAAGAATAATAGTAAAATCTTATGCAGAAAAACATAAATATAATACAAAAACCGTTCAAGCTGATGATGACCGTACAAGCTATGATATTGTTCTTACACAGGCACAATACGATTTATCGGAACTAAAACAGATGAATCTTTTGAATAAAATAAACCTTCTTTCGATGGCAATTCAAAGAGAACCTGTAACAACAAGAATGGCAATTTTTAATAACTTTCTTAAGCAGGACAGAACAAATATAAATAACTGTAAAGGAATGTCTTACAGCGGAACTTATACAGTTTTAAGTGATATTGGTTATTTATGCAAACAGCTTTCAGATTCAACTGACTTAGGAATTTCTACAGAAACTAAAAACGCTGCAAATAATCTAATGGACTCTCTAAACGATGTAATTATTACTTCATGGATAGGAACAAGAACAGAACACACAACTGAACCTGCTTCTGTAAATCTTGTTTATTCCAAAAATCTCTCTGATCTGAACTATAGACACACAAATCAGCTAAATGATGGTTCTTTTGGTCTTACAATAGTTTCTCATACCTTTATTCTTGATCCGGGATACTTTCCAGACACTCAATATGCAACAAGTGCCCAATATACTTCTGCTTATAGAAGGATTTTTCCTATTTACACAAACTATTCAGACATAACCGGCTACTCACATGAATGGGGAAATTTATTAGACTTCTGGCATAGAAACTAATTATATTACTGCCTCATTGACCAAATGCAGGTTCAGTGGCAGAGTTATGGGAGAAAAAACATGAAATATTCAAAAGTTAATATATGCATTATTTTTGCAGTATTTTTATTTTGCACATGCTCAAGCACAAAAAAAGCATCTTCGGCACAGGCTTCTGCAACACAAGTTTCTTCAAGCAGTTCTTCTGATATTTCAAATAATAAATTTACTCATAAAGGACAAGTTACCACTGTAACCGGAACCTTAGATATGTATTCTGCAGGCACTTATCCATATTTTATAAACAAAGGTTCCGGAAAAAACATTACTTCGTATTTTTTACTTCCTGATGAAGCACATCAGGAAGTATATTATGAACTGTATAAATATTATGGACAAAAAATTCAGATAAAAGGCTATGAAATTTCCAGAAAAAGCTCCTGGAATATTACACTTGCCGTAACTGAAGTAACTATAATAGAATAAAATTGTCTTTATAAGGAATAAAAACTCGACTACTCTAAAAATTTAACTTAAATAGTCTATAAATTTGCAATATTAGTTTTGTTTCACACTTTTTTCTAGACAGTTTTAATTTTTAGTTGTATATTTAATATAGGTTTGGGTATTAAAAAAGTTTCTTTAAGACATTTTAGAGAGGTGAAAGATTGGAGTCCAACAATTCAATTGTAACAGGTTTTGACAACGACAAAGATGATTCCTTAAAGATAACTTTAAAGACTATTCCTAACGTTCAAGGTGGAATAATTTGTGTTCTTGAAGGATACATCGACACATATAATTCCTCATTTTTCCAGAAACAGCTTACAAAAGTTATTGGAGCAGGATATTTTAACATTCTGTTTAATTGCGGTTCATTATCATACGTTTCTTCTACAGGCTTAGGCTCGTTTACTATTCTTCTTAAGATGGTAAAAGCAAAGGGCGGAGATATTGTTCTTGCAGAAGTACAGGAAAAAGTATCTGAAGTTTTCCAGATTTTAGGCTTTTCTCAGTTCTTTAACTTAAAAAATACAATGGAAGAAGCAATGGACTTTTTATGCAATCAGGGAAGAACTCCTCAGCAGTCTGTATTCCCAAAAATTGTTGCATGTCCTTCCTGTGCTAAATCTGTTCAGGCAACAAGAGCAGGCCGCTTCCGCTGTTCTAACTGTAAAGCAATTATATCTATAAGCGAAGAAGGCGAAATTTCCTTAAACTAAATAAGTAAATAGACTTTCTGCTATTTTTAAGCAAATTAATACAAAAAAAAATCGCCTCCTAAGAGGCGATTTTTTTATATCAAGCTGGCAATGTTCTAGCGCAAGAGTGAGAGTACATTCTGTGAGCTCTGGTTTGTGCGCAGGTCGCAATTGCTTCTCCACCTTTCATGTCTTTAACCTGCTATCAAGTTTTGCAATGCAAAACTTGCTTCCATTTTATGGCTCACAGCTCAAGCAAACCAGAAAAAAAAATCGCCTCCTAAGAGGCGATTTTCTATTTTAAGCTGGCAATGTTCTAGCGCAAGAGTGAGAGTACATTCTGTGAGCTCTGGTTTGCCTGAGCGAGCATTGCTGTTCCAGCCTGGCTGAGTACCTGATCTTTTGTGAATTCAACCATTGCAGAAGCCATGTCTGTATCACGGATGCGTGATTCAGAAGCCTGAAGGTTTTCAGCACCAACATCAAGTCCCTTAACTGTCATTTCAAGACGGTTCTGGTAAGCACCAAGGTCAGCACGCTGTTTGTTGATCTTCTTGATAGCTTCATCCAAAGTACCGATTGCGCGGTTAGCTTCATCTGGAGTTTCAAGAGTCATGATAGATTCATCGCCAAGGTTGCGGAGTCCGAGAGCTGTAGCAGACATTGTTCCAATGTAAACCTGAGTTCTCTGATCCATGTTAGCACCAATATGGAACCACATAGAACCTGTAA
>CAMVBP010000113.1 GCA_947165795.1 uncultured Treponema sp. | reverse complement strand
TAATCAATTTTCTGATGAATAATATTATAAGCGCTTCCAATCGTATAAGATAAAGAATCTTTTCTGGTTATATAAAAATTATTTTCGAAATTAAAAAATTCCGTAAGAATTGCCTGACTAAGGCTGTGATTTCCGTTTCGAGAATAACTTGCATTTGCCGTAATATCCCAGATTAAGTCTGTTTGAAGCTGTGCTTCGTTTCCAAAAGAAATAACTGATGTATTATTAAAATAAAGGAACGTTGTCTGGAAAATTTTTAAATTATATGCAAGCAGGCCTTTGTGTTTTGAATCGCTGTTTGCATAAGGGAATTTTAAGAGTGAAGAAATTCCCCAGTAGGTTTCGTCTTCAATAAAAGGATTTAAATTAATTCCCCTGAATTCAATTGAATTTTTGAGCTGGTAAATATCTGTTTTTTTTGTAGTATCACGTGCCGCAGAAAACGTAACATTTGAAGGAATTATAATATCAATGTTTCTGTAAAATAATTTTCGTTTGTAAGAAAAATCATAAGTTGAATTATAAAGTCCCGGAAGATTGTCTCCTTTTCCGCCTTCAAAAAATTCATAAAAAGGAATTGACCTGTAAAAATAAAGCCGTTCATTCTGGCAGTTAAATAATTTTCCGCTTCCTTCTGCATAATCAAGAATTTCAAAATTGTCCTGCTTTGTTGAAGCATGCCGCGAAATTCCAAAGCCTAAGGCATAATTATCAAAAGTAAACGGAAGTTCAAGACCAAGCTGTTCTGAATCTGTGAATAAAGAATTATTTATTGTTGTGTCTGCAGCACTCAAAGAATAATTAACTGACGGCGTAAAATATTCAGTTATTCTCTGAGAAAGTTTTGCCGTATAAGTTTCATTTTTAATGTGAGATTCAATCCAGCCGCCCGATAACTGATTTATTCCCGAATGCTTATATGACTCTTCGTAAGATTTTTGCGAAGGGAATTCCAAATTAATTAAATAATTATTATTTTTTCTTTTCTGTGATAATAAAGCTTCTGCCGAAAGCGATGTAGAAAAATCTGAATAAGGAATAGTTGTAAAATTAAAGCTGAAGCTGTCTCCCTGATTTTCAAGAATATTGAAAAGTGAATAATCAGTTTTTGTGCCAATTAAAAAATTAACCGGAAGCTTTTGCTCTGTTAAAGAAAGCTTTGCTTCATCAGTTTTTGAAAGGGTTTTGTCTGTTTTGTTCTGCTGAAAGGATTCAGAAAAGTCTAGAACGGAAAAAATCGGTTTATCTGTTTTTACAAGATGACCTGCAGATAAATATTCATTTTCTGTAAACGAAACATTTCCGCCAAGCGTCAGCTTTAAAACAGTAATTTCACCATTTAAATTTGTGAGTATTGAAAAATCATATTTGTCCGGACTTTCAAAATAAATTTCTTCGCTGGAATTTTCGTCTGAATTTTCAAAGACATCATTTATTAAAAAGTTCTGTTCGGAATCTGCAGATAGATTCAGCCTTTTAATCAGCGATTCTTTATTTAAATAAATTAAATCTTCCTGAATAACCTGAATCTTGATTTTATTTTTTGTATGAAAATCATCATTAATAAAAGCCTTGTTTACTGCGGCCGTTAATGAATCTTTTATGTAAAATCCGTCTTTGTTAATTTCCATTCCTGTTCCGAATGCTGCAAAATGCGGATTTTCTTCTACGGTTGGAATAAGGCCTGTAACTGAAAAATCAATTCCCAAATATTCAGAAGGCTTTATAAGCATACCGGCAGCAACAGAAACATTTCCTTCTGCAAATTCAGGAGAATCTTCGGTGTAAGTGATATAAATTTTATCTGTTTCCGAAATTGCTTTAGACAGGCTTACAATTCCGCTTTCCTTTGAATAAGAAGCAAAGGTATCCTGAATTCCGTTTATGTAAACTTTTACGGAATCTTTTGCTGCTGAATTTCCAATTAAAAAATTCTGAACCTGAGTTAGTGTCTGAATGCATATTAAAAGATCAGATTTATAATCCTTGAAAATATAGATTTCCGGAATTTCTTTTGCAAACGGATATTGCGGGCATTCATCAGTAATGTAATTTCTGTTTGTAATTTCCGAATAAAATTTCAGCGCACGAAAATAGTCAGAATTAAGATATGAGTTTTCTTTATAGAGCGAGGAACATTCATATGAAGGAATTTCCTGCATTGATTTTTGATTTACTACATAAACCTGAGCATCTTCCTTTGAAATATAAGTGTTGCAGCAAAGAAAAGGAGATAAGCCTTTTTCATTTTGAATTCTGAGTGCGCTATCGCCGTTTATTTCAGTTATGAGTTCATATTCATAATCCTTAAGTTGAATTGTTTCTTTAAATTGTTTTTGAATTTTTCCCCTGAAAGAATTTTCATCATCGTAGTCTCCGCAAAGATTTTCTATCTGCCCGGAATCTGAATCAGATAAAAACGTTACGAGAATTTTTGGAATCTGATTTTCAATTTTTCCGGTTTTTGCTTCAGGCGAAATTAAAAGCTTTCTTTCTTTTATAAAAATAAAATATTGTGATGAATCGAGCTTTTTATATTTATTTCCATCCTTGTCGTAATAATTTCCGTAAATACTTTCTGCATAAATATCTTTTATTTCCGTAAGAATATTTTCTGAACCGGAAGGAAAAATAAATTCAGTTCCATATAAAAACTGGTCCGGAGTTAAATATGACTGCTGAACTTCATTCATTCCGTAATAAGTTTTAGAAACGGTTTTTGAATTTTCGTAATCGGCCATAAAATCCAAAAATAAATTTTCAGATGCATTAGAAAAATGTCCTTCTACGCCGGGCGAAAAATAATTTCCTGAATAGGAAAAATATCCGTTATTCACCGTTGAATAAAAATCCGGAAAATTTATTCCTTTATTTGCAAACTTTATTTCCTTTACAAAATCTTTTCCAACGTAACCTGTTTCCAGCAAACTGTCTTTGAATTCATCTGAGAATTCTCCGTTAAAAAAAAAATGATCGTTAACAAGCAGGTGAGCGGCAAGATCGACCTTTTGGGTAAAGACCGGAGTTACATCGGAGAAGGAAGGCGATTCTCCGTCTTCAAAAGTTGCATAGGCAGAACCGGAAATTTCTCCAAGCCAAAAGCCCGAAACATCAAGTTCAACATTTTCATCTTCGTATTCATTGCTTTTTGCAGGAAGTTCTGCCGCCTGTTCTGCAGAAATTACAGGCTCGCTTTCTGAATATGTTTCCTGTGTGATTTCTGAATCAATTTCCTGCGCATAAATATTTTTTGCAAACAGTAAATTCAAAATTATAAACAGAAAAGGAATCAGGATATTATTTTTTAAGGTGCGTGCCTTCTGGATTTTTATTTCAGGATGTTTTTTTGAAAGTTCAAGAATTGCCTTTTCTACTTTATTTTTTTTCTTATTGATGTCTTCAAAAAGTGAGAGCTGTTCGGTAAGTTCTTTATCTTCAATATTTTCAAAGCCGACTCCAAGAAGTCTTATTCCGCGGCCCTGAATATATTTTTTTTCAAAAAGATTTTTTAAAATTTCAAAAAAGGAATCAAGTGTCTTTATATTTGTGTCTACCGTCTGCTGTGCAGAAACCGTAGAAAAATCTTCATAGCGTATTTTTATGAACGCAGTTTTAGAAAAGCCGCCTTCTTTTAATAGACGGAACATTACGCCATGTGCAAGCTGCAAAAGCTCAGTCTGCGCCGTATAGGAATCTGTAATGTCATAGGCAAATGTTGTTTCTGCACTTATTGAATGAGTTTTAGGCTTTGTAGAAAAAGTTTCTGCTTCTATTCCGCGGACTGTTTTGTAAAGGAAGCTTGCCATGCTGTTCCCGAAAATCAGTTTAAGGGAATCAAAGCTCATGTCATAAATCTGTTTTGTTGTCTTTATTCCGTGATTGTTTAAAACTTCAATTGTTTTTACACCAAGTCCCCAGACTTTCTTTAAAGGAAGCGAAAGCATAAAATCCTGTTCTGTTCCGGGTTTTACATAAAAAAATCCATCCGGTTTATTATAGCACGAAGCAATTTTTGCAAGGTATTTTGTTGCGGCAAGACCTATAGAAACCGTAAGACCTGTTTCTTCAAGAACTTTCTTTTTAATTTTTACTGCAATTTCTTCCGGTTTTCCAAAAAGTTTTTCGGTTCCTGTAATATCAATAAAGGCTTCATCTATGGACATCTGCTGTACATCTGGAGAAAACTCGTTGAATATATTCATAATGCGGCAGGAAATTTCTGAGTAACGATGCATTCTTCCGCGTACATAAATTCCGTTAGGGCATAGCTTGTAAGCTTGAAAAATCGGCATTGCAGAATGAACTCCGTATTTTCTTGCTTCGTAGGAGGCTGTAGAAACAACACTTCGTCTGTCTTCAGGAAGTCCGCCGACAATTACAGGCTTTCCTTTATAAGACGGATTATCCAGCTGTTCTACGGATGCAAAAAAAGCATCTAAATCGACGTGCAGATAATAATGCTGTATTGCTTGAGATTCGAGCTCTTTATTATTCTCCAATGTTAATTATCCTTGTACAAACATTATAACTGTTTTCTTTTTCTGTTGCAAAAAAAGCCGAAATTTTTATTGTAGAATTATCATTTGTGCATCCGTAAGAAAAATTCATTGTTGAAGGCGGATTCTGCGGAATTTTAAAGTAAATTGAATTATTGGAAAGAAGTTCGAAGTCATTATCGCTGTACAAAATCGGATTCTTATTGTTACCTTCCAGAATAACATTACATTCACAGACATTTTCCGGAAGAGTAATTGTAATGGTCCTGATAATATCATCAAAAATAATTCTGTCTGAATAAACAAAATTTATATTTTCATCATCTATTTGTGTAAGCTCAATATTCTGAACTATGTTTCTTTTTTTAATTTGATGAGTTCTTATAATTCCAGTAACACTTAAAGCAATAATCAGAACAATATTAAAAATTATTCCTGTTCTGATTGTGCTTAGTGCTGATTTTTGATTACGTATTAACCCTGCAAGAATCCTGAAGTAAACAAGCAGAATAGGGCAGAGTGTTAAAGAAAGTGCAATTGAGCTTAAAGGATTTGTCATTAAAGTATTCTGCAAAAATTCAGGAACTGCAAAATTAGTTGTCGTATGTGCAACCGGAATAAAACACCAGATCATTAAAAAAAGTAGAATTATGTGAATGACATTATTTTTTATATAAAGACATAAAATTGAAAGTATAAAAACCGTAAAGAAAAGCGGGAACAAAGAAATATCAACCAGAATAAAAATTGACTGATTAATAAAGCTTGAAATTACAATAAGAAAATCAATTGCCCTGATATGAAAATACGGATTATATAAAAGAGTAAAGAAATAAAATAATGTAGAGAAGAAAACTGAGAGGCCTATCTGAATAATTGAATTTCCATACATTTTTGCAGTCTCAGAAGAAAAGACTTTGAAAATAAATGTTGCGTATCTTCCCGTAAAAAAACAAAACAGACAGATTAAAAAACTTATCGGAACAACATACCATACATATTTTACAGAGGACCAGGCAATTTTTTTTCTTTGTGCGTTGACAAAAAGCAGCAGAAAGAAATAAAAGAGACATAAAAAGATTATGATTTCCAATGTAATCATAATTGCTTGCTCAGATAATCTGAAGTAATGGCCGAAAACTTTAAGCAAAAAGAAATGCTGATCCAAAGGTTCTTCTTTTCCTGTCTTAATAAGGTTAATTGCTCCCTGAAGAATCAGAAGGTTTGAATTTTCCCTGTCTTCAAGAAGAATTTTTATTGCAGGAATTCCTTCCTTAAAGAATGCCGAAAGCTCCCTGTCATAAGTAAAATTTGAACGGAAAAGCTTACTTATGTAATTCCAAGGTAAAACAGGATTTTTTGAATTTTTAAGGAAAAGATTATAAAAGCCCGCAACAAAATAAGAAGAACTTGAATAATTATTGCTGCTGGAAATAACACTATATTTTTCCTCGTTCAGTTCAACAATTACGGCAATATAATCTTTACTTGTATCCAGTTCTTCTATAAAAGTATCAAGTCCGTATATCCTTTCTATTGAATTTTCAAGTATGTTTTTTTGGATTTTGTCATCGCCGTAGGTAAATACAAAATCGATGTCAAAATCCAGTGAAGAAGTTTTTATGAATTCTGCAATATGAAGAATAAGATTTTTATTTGTAAGGACGTCATCCATAGAAAAAATGAAAATACCGTCTGGAGTTGAGGCTTCTGCCTGTTTTTCACCTTCATTTTTGGAAGAAAATGTGTTTTGCGTGCTTTTTTTACCCGGAAAGTGAACAATTATGTTGTATGGAAAGTCATTTTCGCCGTTAACTACTATACTTTGTGTTTTTGGAGCAAGAGAAGCCTTGTTCAGAAAGTTATAGACTTCGCGGCAAAGCTCAGAACCGCTTTTTACCTCGGCAAAAAGAAGGGGAAAATTTAAGAGAGAAATCAAAAATAATAGAAGCAGTTTCTTTAGTCTGTTCATCTTTTTATTTTTATTATTTACAATAGAAGTCCTATGGTGTATAATAATACTGATATTCAAATAAAAAAAGAAGAGTGTTAATCTATTCTTTTTTAAAAATTTGGACATGTAGGTAAAAATGGGTGCTGGCGACAAAAAATTTATGCTTGAACTTCCTCTTAAGGTCGTTTTAACCGAAGATGGAGCTTCAAATTTTATAAGTCATAATAAAAAACTGCTTAGATTTAAACTTGCAGATAACATAGAGGAATACGGAATTT
>CAMVBP010000112.1 GCA_947165795.1 uncultured Treponema sp. | reverse complement strand
TACCGTCAGCCGCTTTCTCGTTCTGCTGTAGAATGGTTCTATTTTCAGATTTGCGGAGACCGCGATGTAGCTCAGGCAATTCTGGTAGAAGCAGATAATAATGATATTCCGCTTTCTCTGGCATTTTCACTTGCCCACACAGAAAGCAACTATAATACAAATGCTGTAAACAAGAATTCAAATACAACTGTAGACAGAGGTTTGTTCCAGTTGAACAGCAATTCATTTCCGGCACTTTCAGAAGCAGACTTTTTTGATCCTTTCGTAAGTTCAAAATACGGAATGTCTCACTTAAAGTTCTGCCTTAATTCTGCAGGAAACGAAGTTTCGGCACTTGCAATGTACAATGCAGGAACAGGAAGAGTTCGCTCTAACAAAACTCCTCAGACTACATTGAATTACGTAGGCAAAATTATTGCTTACCAGAAAATCCTGGATCAGCTTTTTGCAGAGCAGGTTGTAGCTTACTTTGAACCTCAGATTTCTGCCGGCATTGCTGTAGCCTATACAAAATAGGAACTTGAACAATTCAAGTTTTGAATTGTTTTAATAAGTATATATAAAGTTTATAAATTTTTCCTCCTTAGTTGGGGAGCCAGTTTTTTTAGTTTTTCTGGCTCCCCTTTTTTTTTGAAGTTTTTTAAGTGGAAAAATCTATTTTTCCATGTTAAAATATAAGCATAAAAAGTCTTTCATTTTTTAATGTTGACATCTGCAGCTTTTACCGTTGGCAAAACTGCTTTTTTGCGCCTTTATGTGCGCAAGTTGCGTAACAATTAAGAGTGTGAAATTTTTCGGGAGACTTTTAATGCATAAAAAAGTTATTTCTATAATTATAATTACAATTACGTCTGTTATTGTTTCCATTACAATACCAAGTCAGATTTTAAGAAAATCTCAACAGGCTGAAATTAACAATAAACTTCTCGCAAATAGTATTTATGATGAATTATATTACAGAATAAATAATTCGATCATAATTTCGCAGACAATTGCTTCTGACACTTTTTTAAAAGAAATTTTAAGGAATGAAAATACAACAGATAAAAGACAGCTTGAATTAAAGCTTGGAGAATATCTTACTTCCATACAAAATAAATTCGGTTATGAATCTGTTTTTATAGTTTCTGAAAAATCACACAGCTATTACACTTCAAAAGGCTATGCCAAGACAGTTAATCCCGAAGCCGAACCTTATGATTTGTGGTATGAAATTTTTATAAAGTCAGAAAAAGAAATGTCCCTTGATACAAACAGAGATCAGGAAAACGGTTATAAATGGACAATTTTTTCTGATACAAGAATTACAGATTCCGACGGAAAGCTTCTTGGAGTTTGCGGAGTTGGAATTGTTATGGAAGACCTGCAGAATATAATTTCTGAAATCGAAATTCAAAATAATATCAAAGTAAATTTAATAAATCAAACCGGATTAGTTCAATTTGATTCAGATTCTGCAAATATTAAAAATGCCTATATTTCCGAAGCTTTAAATGATGGAGCAAACGGCACAAATTTTGTGATAACTGAAAAAAGTATGGGCGGCTTTAGAATAACACGTTATATTCCGGAAATTCAGTGGTATCTTACAGTTCAGCGTTTTTACGAAAAGGATGATTCCTTTGGTTTAAAATTTATGCTGGTCTGCATTTATTTCTTCCTTATTCTTCTTATAATTGTTACCCTGTGGAATAAAAATAATACGCACCACGAAATAATTATAAATGATTCAAATGAAGATGAACTTACAGGACTTCCGAATAGAAATTACTTAAAGGATTCTTTTGGTGAACTTGGTATTTTTAATACTACACGCTACAAAAGCTTAATAATGTTTGATATTGACCGTTTTAAAACTGCTACAGAAAATACTAACGGCGATAAAATAATTCTTGAAGTTGTAAACCTTGCTAAAAAAATAATTGACGAAAAAGGAATTCTCTTCAGATGGAGTGGAGATGAATTTGTTGCCTTTCTGGAAATGGACAGCGAAGACGCAGAAAGCTGTTTTATTGAATTCTGCAAAGATGTAAAAGATAAATTAAAAGTAACTGTATCTGTTGGAATTGTAGAAGTTTCATTATCCGAGAGCATAAAGACAAATTATCACAGAGCCGTTCAGCAATGCTATTATGTTAAAGAGCACGGTGGAAATGGAGTTAAAAGACAGAAATGAAAACACGCTTAAAACACTCCATAAAATTTAAGGTTGTAGTAGCCACGTTCTCCTTTGTTATTTTGTTTTTTATAGCGACAGTTCTTGTTTCTATAATTCCACAGATAAATATTGGAAAACAGCAGATTGAACAGACCGCCCGTCTCGTTGCCGAAAAAAAATCTACGGACCTGAATAATTGTTTTACAAATATAGAAACTTCTGTTTCTTCGGCAGAAAAATATATTTTACGAACGATTGACGAAAACAGAATTTTAATTGACGAAGAATATGAAAAATCTTACATGAAGGATCTTTCCCTGGAACTGCTTGAAGGAACAAAATATTCAAAGGGAGTTGCTTCTGTTTACTTTCAGATGGAAGTAGAAACTTACGGCGGAAACAGAGGCGTATTTTTAACAGGAAATTCAGAAGACGGATTTATAAGCGTAAAAAATACAAACATAAAGGCATATTCTCCAAGCGATACAAGCCGTGTCGGCTGGTATTATCTTCCTATCTGGAAAAAGGCTCCGGTATGGACAGATCCTTACGAAAATAAAAATGTAAACGTTCACATGATTTCTTATGTAATTCCAATTTACAAAAACGAACATCTGCTTGGTGTAGTTGGAATGGATATTAATCTTGCAGTATTAAAGGATATTGTAGACACAACAAATATAGAAAACAGTCTTGGACTTCTTATTGGAAGCGAGCGTAATTTAATTTATAAAAAAGATTCAAGCGGACAGCAGAACTCTATAGAAAATTCTGCAGATGTAAATGCAATTTTAAATTTATTCCAGAAAGAAAATGAAAATTCTTTATTACAGTTTACCTGGAATAATGCGAATTATCTTGGAACATCTAATAAACTGGAAAACGGAATGACTCTTATTACAGGAGTTCCAATTTCTACAATTAAAATGAATTTACTAAAGCATATTTTTGCAATTGTAATTGTTTTTATAATTATATGTATAGTAACAATTCTTGCCCTAAGTTACGAAAATGCAAAAGTATTAAAACCGATTCATATAATTACTCAGACAACCTACAAGCTTTCGCGAGGAGAGTTAAACCTTACAATTCCTTATGAATCAAAAAATGAAATTGGAACGCTTTCCGACAACATAAGAAAAATGACTTCGCAGATGAAAGAATATATTGATTACATCCGCGAGCAGACAGATAAGGAACGAAAAGCAAAGGAAGCCGCAATTACAGAAAGTAAAAGCAAAAGTGAATTCCTTGCAAGCATGTACATTTCCCTTCATGAAATTGATCTTGAAAATGATACATTTGAAGAAGTTCACAGCCGCGGCGACATTGGCAAAAGAGTAAAAGGATCCATAGAAAATGCAAATCAAATTCTAAAGCAGGTAATGCAGCAGACTTCGGATGAAAGCTCCTGGCCGGCTCTTATTCCTTTTGTAGATTTATCTACAATAAACGAAAGAATGCGAAACCAGATTACAATTACGCAGGAATTCCTTGGAGCCGGCGGAAAATGGTGCCGCGGAAGATTTATTGCAATGGACAGAAATTCAAAAGGAAAGCTTCATCATGTTTTGTGGTCTGTTGAATATATTGATGACGAAAAGAAAGAACGTGAACAGTTACAGGGCGAACGCGACAGACTTAAAATTGAAGCAGAAAAAAATGCGGCATCAAGTCAGGCAAAAAGTGCCTTCCTTGCAAATATGAGCCACGAAATACGAACTCCAATTAATGCAGTTCTTGGCATGAACGAAATGATTCTCCGCGAAGCAACCGATCCGGAAATTTTAGGTTATGCCGCAAATATAAAAAGTGCCGGTACAAACCTTCTGGAAATTGTAAACGGCATCCTTGACTTTTCAAAAATCGAAGCAGGTAAAATGGAACTTTTACCGGAGAAATACGATTTTGCGGCATTTATTAAGGAATTGATTAATCTTGTTTCTGAAAGAGCAAAAAAGAAAAACCTGACTCTGCAGCTTAATATAAATCCAAAAATTCCAAAGCTTCTTTATGGCGACAGCATTAAATTAAAGCAGTGTATTTTAAATCTTCTTACAAATGCAATTAAATATACAAAAGAAGGAACCGTAACATTTACTGCCGCCTATAAAAAAATTGGCGATAAAAAAATTAAACTTATGTTCTGCGTAAAGGACACGGGTATTGGAATTAAGCCTGAGGATATGGAAAAACTGTTCTCTCCTTTTGAACGTATAGAAGAAGGCAAAAACAAAACGATTGAAGGAACCGGCCTTGGAATGAGCATTGTTACAAGAGTTTTGAGCATTATGAATTCTAAACTCAATGTAGAAAGCAAATACGGTTCAGGCTCGAACTTCTCTTTTGAACTTGAGCAGACAGTTATTGACTGGGAAGAAATTGGAAACATAAAAGATTCTTATGAAGACAGTATTCTGCTTTTCTCAAATTACAAGGAAAAACTCCATGCACCAAAAGCAAAGCTTCTTTTTGTAGACGATACAGAAATTAATCTTGAAGTAATTAAGGGCTTACTTAAAGAAACAGAAATGAAAATTGATACGGTATTAAGCGGAAAAGAAGCTCTGGAAAAAGTTAAGAAAACCGAATACGACATTCTGTTTATTGACCACCGCATGCCTGAACTAGACGGAATAGAAACGCTGCATGAAATGCGTAAAATGAAAAAGAATTTATGCAAGGATAAACCTTGTATTGCACTTACAGCAAATGCAATAAGCGGCGTAAAACAAATGTACCTTGACGAAGGCTTCTCTGATTATCTTTCAAAGCCTGTTAATCCAGAAAAGCTTGAAGATATGATAAGACAGTATCTTCCAAAAGAATATCTGGAAAATTATAATTCGGAACCGGAATTTGACTTTAGCGATTCAGAAAATGAAAAAACCGATTTTGATTTATCTGGCTTAAAAGGAATTGATCTGGAAGCTGCTCTTAAAAACTGCGGCGGCAAAGAGCTTCTTATAACCACAATGAGAAAGTATTATGATTCAATAGACAGTCATGCCGCAGAAATTCAGAAGTACTTTGATAAAGAAGACTGGGAAAATTACGGAACAAAGGTTCATTCTTTAAAGAGTTCTTCGCGATTAATCGGTGCAATTGAACTTTCTGAACAGGCTGAATACCTTGAAAACTGTGCAGACGAAAATAAAATTGAAGAAATTCAGAAAAAACATAAATCTTTAATGAATTTATTCTTGAGTTATAAAGAAAAACTTGATACCTTAGTAAATGAGGAAGAAATAGAAAAAGTAGAAATTCTTGAGTCAGATTTTGAAGAATATTTACAGAAAATTGCTAAATTTGCAAATGATTTTAATTTGAATGCTTTGGATGCAATTGTGGAAGAGCTTTCCGATGTAAAAATTCCTGAAAAATATGATGAACTTTATGCCAAAATTAAAACCGGCATAGGAAACGTTGATTTTAAAACCTTAAAAGAACTTACTTGGGATATTATTCCTATTTAAAAATAAATTCTGGAGCTTTTTTGTATGGATAATGAAGTATACTTAGTTGGAGATGATCAGCGACTCGTTATTAAAAATTTAATTAAGGACTTAAATGACATTGATATTGAAGTTCATGTTATAAGGCCTGATTCTCACGAGCTTAATAATCTTCCGAGAACGCCGTTTCATCTTATTTTATGTGTTTCTTCGCTTTTGGATATTAATATTATCAGGGAAATTGAACTGAAGCGTAAGAAAGTAGGATTTTTTCTTTACATCGTAGGACACAATTCTGAACTTACAGAAACAGATGATTTATTTTTAAAGAAGCTTCCGGGCTTTCATTTTCCTTCTCTGCCTCTTGATTTGCGCGCCCTTTCCGAAGCCTTTGAATATAATGACAGAACTAAAAAGAGAGTTCTTGTTGTAGATGATGAACCTTTAATGCTTAGAAGTGTAAATATCTGGCTTGGAGATGATTTTGAAGTTTCGCTTGTTAATTCAGGAGAAATGGCAATTGAATTCTTAAACCGTCATCCGGTAGATTTAGTTTTGCTGGATTACAGAATGCCGACTATGAATGGGCCTCAGGTTCTTTCTAAAATACGAAATGATGAAGTAATTAAAAAAACACCGGTAATGTTTTTAACAGGAAAAGCAGACCGCGAAGGCGTTATGGAAGTAATGCATCTTAAGCCGGAAGGTTATATTCTTAAAAGCAAATCGTCTGACGAAATAAAAGATGCCGTAAAGGATTTCTTTAAAAACAGAGTAATTATAGTTGGCGAATAAAATCATATTTTCTCGTCAATAAAAGGATGCCTGATAAGTTTATCAAGGCATCTTTTTTTTAACACTTTTATGCCCAATGTAATAAAATTATTGTTAAATTTTTAACAGTATTTGCAAAATTTGCACATTTTTGTTAATATTCTGCTGAAATTCGCTGTTTTATTTACGAAATTCGATTCCAAAATGCAGGAGGAATGCCTATAATGAGCGCATTAGTTGCAGTTCCAGAAGCAACCAGAAAACGCATGCTTACCTTGCAGAATCTTTTGCAAAGCTGGCAGAGCGAAAAAATTACTTCGGTGCAGATTGGTGAGATTACCGGATGGAAAGATTCACTGATTCGCCACGATCTCTGGCTGCTTGGTTACAACAAGGGTGTTTCAAACGGGTACCGTAAGGACGATCTGCAGGATGCAATTAGTCTGGCACTCGGCT
>CAMVBP010000111.1 GCA_947165795.1 uncultured Treponema sp. | reverse complement strand
TATTTTTGTATTATTTCTTTCTCTATATATTATTATATAAATTTATATAAATTTAGTAGTAATAATAATAAGGTGTCGGATAATGTGGAAAAGACTAATAAGTCTTTATAACACAAAGAAATAATATGTTTATAATTAATGGCTGTTAATTCACTTTAAATCAACATATCCACATTAAATTTTTAAAACTCAAATATATCCACTTTAAAACCTGTTTATACACAGGAAATGCACTATTTATCTTCTTTAAATCCATAAAAAACGGTGTTATAATTTATTTATGAATTACAAAATAAGTGGAAAAGAAAACGTACTATTTAATAATAATGCATTTTATTGTATTGGAACAGGACGAATGGGGCTTGCCCTTCAAAAACAGTATTTTGAGCAGCTGAAATTTGTGCAGGAAAAAATTGGTTTTGAGCATATTCGTGGTCATGGACTGTTCCATAATGATATGGCAATTTACCGTGAGTTTCAGCCGGGAGTTCCTGAATTTGGTCCGCATGCCTGGGAAGGTCGTGATGAGAAAAAAGTTCAGGTAGAATATAACTGGACATATCTTGATATGGTAATGGATTCATATCGTGAATTAAATATAAAGCCATTCATTGAACTTGGATTTATGCCAAAGCAGCTTGCGAGCGGAGATAATTCAATTTTCTATTGGAAAGGAAATACAACTCCACCAAATAATTATGACCGCTGGGCCGGTCTTATTCAGGCAACACTTCATCATCTGATGGATCGTTACGGAACAGATGAAGTTGTAACCTGGCCGGTAGAAGTTTGGAATGAACCAAATCTTCCAGGCTTCTGGAAAGATGCAAACATGGAAGAATATTTTAAGTTATATGATGTTTCTTCTCGTGCAGTAAAAAAAGTTGATAAACGTTTTAAAGTAGGCGGTCCTGCAGTTTGCGGCGGAACAGATAAAGAATGGATAAAAGCATTTTTGGAATTTGTACGCAAAAATAAATGTCCGCTCGATTTTGTAAGCCGTCACCACTACACTACTGAGTTTCCTGCTCATGATGGTCACTACGGTTATCCAAAACTTCATCCTAAAGAAAAATGTTTTGAACAGCTTGATTCAACTCGAGGCATAGTTGATTCATTTAAAGAGTTCAAAGGAATGGATATAAATATTACGGAATTTAATACTTCTTATATTCCAAATGCTCCTTTGCATGATACAAATTTAAATGCAGCTTATATCGCCCTAATGCTTTCAACATTTGGAGATAACCACCGCTCTTATTCTTACTGGACATTCGGAGATATTTTTGAAGAAGCCGGAGTTCCTTATACTCCTTTCCATGGCGGCTTTGGACTTGTTGCAAATGGAATTATTCCAAAACCTACATTCTGGACTTTTGCTTTTTATAAAAAGCTCACACATAATTATGAAAAATGTGTTTTAAAAAATAAAAACTGTGTTGTTGTTAAACAAACTAACGGTAGTTATTCTGGAATTCTCTGGAACGTCGATACAGAAATGAGCGGAAAAGAAATTCAGATAAACCTAACATTTCCTTTAAAAAATATAATTACAGGAAAAAAATCTTCTTTTAAAACAGAAGATGAAAAACTTCCGAATGTTTTAATTACACAGCTTGTAGATGAAGAAGTTTGTAATCCTCTTAAGGTATGGCATGAACTCGGAGAGCACGCAAATCCTGATAAAGAAGAAATTGAACTTTTAAGATCTAGCGCTCAGCCATATGTTCAGACAAAGAGATGCGGAAATAAAGTAAAATTTGTACTTAAAGAAAATGCTGTCTGCTATTTTGAAATTAAGGCGGCAGAAATAAAAAGTGACCGCGGCTATACTTATGGAAGGTTAAAATAAAAATGAATATTAAAAAAACAACGCCGGAAGATATTGAAGAATTAATGAAGCTTCGTTTGGAAATGCTTAGAATTGTAAACAAGCTGGATGAAAATGTTCAGTTTGAAAAAACTCTCATTGACACTTCGCGCGAATATTTTTTACATGGAGATCAAACAACAGTTTTTGCAATGGAAGGAGACAAAATTGCAGGCTGTGCATCTATAAGCTATATAACTATAATGCCTACATTTTCTCATCCTACCGGAAAGCGGGCTCATCTTATGAATGTGTACACGCGTTCAGAGTTCCGCAGAAAGGGAGTGGGAAAATTAATGGTTGAATATCTTATAGAAGACGCAAAACAAAAAGGTGCTACAGAAATAAGTTTAGATGCAACGGAAATGGGACATCCGCTTTATAAAGCTATAGGATTTACAGAAAACACAGAAGGAATGAATTTAGTATTATGAAAAAAATATTTCTAATTAGTTTATTGGAATTATTTGTTTTTGGATTATTTTCGTGCCGCTCTACAAAAATGACTCTTAATGATTTAACGGAAATCAAGGAAGGAAAATATACATGTTATTTTGATAATGTATATCATGATTTTATTATTGATTTGCCGGAAGATTATGATTCACAAAAAAGTATACCTCTTGTAATTTTACTTCATGGATATGGTAATTCTGCAGAATCGTTTAGAACAGATACGGAATTTCATAAAGCAGCAAATCTTCGAGGTTATGCAGTTGTATATGTAACCGGCGCAAAAAATAAAAATGATAGAACAAGTTCTGTAGGCTGGAATTCAGGAATTTCAAAAGACGGAAATAATGATGTAGGCTTTTTGGTTACTCTTGTAAATTATCTTCAGGAAGAATATGGATTTGATAAAACAAGAACGTATTCTGCAGGTTTCAGTAACGGTGGATTTATGAATCACAGGCTTGCTATGGAAGCTGGAGATACATTCAGAGCCTGTGTAAGTGTTGCCGGCAAAATGCCTGATCAATTATGGAATCAGCGTAACGAAAAAAATAATATAAGCTTTATGCAGGTAAGTGGAGAAAAAGATGACGTAGTTCCAAAAAAGAGCAATGGAACTGCAAGATATGCAAAAGATCCAGCAATTGAAGATGTTGTAGAATACTGGGCTGCTTCGAACGGGCTTGAAGAAAGCGAAATTATAGATATGCCAAAAGGTTCGGTATTAACAAAATGGAAATCAAAAAATAACGAATCTGTAAATCAAGTATGGCACTTACTTGTAAAAGGCGGATACCATTCATGGCCAACAGAAGAAATCAACGAAATTGAAATTAATGATTTGATTTTAGATTTCTTTGACGAAGTAAAATAATTATTTATTAGTTTCAGCTTCTTCGGAAGAAGAAAAACTGTAAAGTTCAATATTTCCATCCTGAAAATTTGAAAAGCACAAGAATGAACCGTCGCTGCTTATATCAAGACCGGTCGGCTGGTTTCCGCCTTCAAAGGAATCAACGACCGTCATAGACTCAATGTCGATTATATAAATTTTGCCGTTCTCCGGACTGCGCAAAGTATAATCAGTCGGATTGTTTTTTCCACGGCACGAAACAAAAAGCCAGCGGTCTTCAGCAAGTGCAATAGTATTCGGATTATTGTGAACTTTTACTTTCCGCAAAATTTCAAGAGTATCTAAATCAATTTCATAAATTCTTGCATAGTACATGTCGCTTACATAAGCTTTTTTTCCGGAAGAAGGCGCAACTATATGACGCATGGCAGATTTTTCAATGGAAGTTTCTGCAAGCTTTTCTCCGTCTTCAATATTAAATTTCTGAATCTTGCCGCCGTCAAAGCAAAGCACAACAATGCTTTTTCCATCATCAGTAAATAAAAGTCCGCGCGGGCTGGCTGCTGTTTTAATTTTATTGATAACTTCTCCCGATTCATAATCAATAACAGAAACATTATTGCTTATCCAGTTAGACACGCATAACAAATTTTCTTTTTCGTTATAAACAATAAATTTACTCCACTCCCCTTCTGTTGGAATTGTCCTTAAAAGTTCAAAAGACGGATAAGAAAATTCATAAAGATTTCCTGTAGTCATCTGCGAAACAAGAAAAGTATTTTTTGAAGAAATAAATAATCCTTCTGCAAAACCAAGCTGCTCAGAAGAAGGCGGCGAAATTCGTTTTGTAATTTTTTTATCTTCAAGACTGAATAAATCAAAACCGTTATCGTTTAAAAGCGGAAGTGCAATAAAAGAAGAATCGGGACTGAATAAAACCTGTTTCGGCTGCTTTCCGCATTCATAAGTTCCAATTTTAGTTAATGAAGGAGCTTCAACAGAATTTGTGGAGGCCGCCTGTGCAATAACTGAATGAATGCTATCGAAATAAAAACTTCTGCTGTTGGAGCCGGCATGTACGACAAACGGGAGATTAAATAAAAGAATAACTGCAGTAAAAAAATTTCTTTTCATTTAGAATCTGTTTAACCTTTTTTTAAAATCGTTAATTTATAATACCTTGAAAATTTAAAATCTGTCAATTTTTGAATTTTATACAGGGGGCATTTTTGCTTTCGCAAAAACCGATCTTTCCAAAGTTCCGGCTTACGCCTCCAGCCGCTTTACAAGCGGCCACCTTCGGTGCTTTTCCAATCTCTTGCCCGGTTATGTATCTGTATATTTTTTTCCTATTCTTGTAGATAAAATTTCAATAATTCCTGCATTTGCGGTTTATAATATTTATAGAGATTTATTCCCTTGCAGAATGGCTGCGCGGGAAAATCACAAAAATATATCAGGAGATTTTTCATGATTTATTATGTAAATGCAAAAGCAAAAACAAACGGAAACGGAACAAAGGCATTGCCTTTTAAAACAATTAATCAGGCAGCAGCAATTGCACAGGCTGGCGATGAAGTACTTGTAGCACCTGGAATCTACAGAGAACAGGTAGTACCTAAGTCAGGCGGAACAGGCGATGCAAAGGAACAGCGCATTACATATAAATCAGAAAAACCTCTTGGTGCTATAATTTCCGGTTCAGAAATATTAAAAGGCTGGAAAAAATTTAAAGGCGATGTATGGACTGCAAAAGTAGACAATGGAATTTTTGGAGGCTATAATCCGTACACTTCTTATGTTTGCGGTGACTGGTATTTTGCACCTACAGTTCGTCACACCGGAAGCGTGGTTTTAAATGGACTTATGATGTACGAAACTGCAAGCCTTGAAGAATGTGTTGCAGGAAAAGCAGATCCATGCGCCTGGAACTTAAAGGAATCTGAGTACAAATGGTTCTGTGAGCAGGAAGGGGAAGCTCCTGAATTACAATACAATGATGACGGTTCATGTGCAAAAGAATATATCGTAAATGCACAGGCAAAAGAAATTAAACACGGACGCTTTACAGTTTTTTACTGCAACTTTAAAGGCCTTGATCCGAACAAAGAAAATGTAGAAATTCTTGTACGCCGTAACTGCTTTATGCCGGAAAAAAATGGCCTTAATTACATTACAGTCAGCGGTTTTAAAATCTGTAACGGAGCAACAACCTGGGCTCCTCCTGCTGCTTATCAGGACGGGCTTATCGGTCCTCACTGGAGCAAGGGCTGGATATTTGAAGACCTCGAAGTATGTAACAGCCGCTGCTGCGGAATCTCTCTTGGTAAATACTGCGACGAAGAAAACGACATGTACTTTTATACAAAGCATCTCAAAAGTCCTACACAGATGGAACGTGATGCAGTCTGCCGCGGCCAGTATCACGGCTGGACAAAGGAAAATATAGGTTCTCATATTGTACGCCGCTGCCACGTTCACCATTGCGAGCAGACTGGTATTGTAGGCCGCATGGGCGCTGTTTTCTCTACAATCGAAGACTGCCATATTCATCATATCTGCAATTCCCAGCAGCTTGGCGGCGCAGAAACTGCCGGAATTAAGCTCCATGCAGCAATAGATGTTGTTATACGCCGAAATCATATTCACGACAGTATTATGGGTGTATGGCTCGACTGGGAGGCACAGGGCGCACGTATTACACAAAATCTTATGTATAATAATCAAAGACCGGAAGGCCGCGAAGCTGCTAAAGGCGCAATGTTCAGCACGGACGTTTTTATAGAAGTAGGGCACGGACCAACATTAATCGATAACAATCTTTTGCTTTCTAAAGTTTCTATAACAATTCCAAGCGAAGGTATTGCAGTTGTACATAACTTAATTCACGGATCGTTCAGTTTAATTAATTCCGGAGTGGATAATATTGTAAACGGTCAGCGTGAACCTCGTTATACTCCATACCATATCCGCCATAGAACTGAGGTTGCAGGCTTTATGACAATTCTTCATGGAGATGACAGAATTTATAATAATATTTTTGTTCAGCATTTTGAAGTAAAAGATAAGGCAAAAACAGCCGCAGATGCAGATTATGAGGTTGTCGGTACTGCACCATTTGATATTTTCCCAACATATGATGAATGGATTAAAAACTTTATGATGGATAGAGAGCCTGATATGGGACCGCTTGCAGAATACCATTTTGGACATCTTCCTGTCTGGCTTGGAGGAAACGTTTATCTGAACGGAGCTACTGTCTGCAAGCACGAAAAAGATAAGCTTGTAGTTGCCGGAAAATCTAAAGCTAAGGTTTCTTTAAAATCCGGAACATTAAAAAATAACTTTAAGGAAGTTCTCGGAGATTATACAACCGGAGTTATTACAACAGCTGTTCTTGGAAATGCATTTGAACCTGAACAGCGTTTTGAAAACCGCGATGAAAGCGACATAATTTTTAATGAAGACTTCTTTGGAAATCATCGGGGAACACATGTAGTTCCGGGACCGTTTGCAGAATTAAAAGATGAAATTGAATTATTGTAACGGGCAAGAGATTGGAGCTGCGCCGAAGGCGGACTCTGAACTGAGCGAACTAACGTTAGTTAGTGAGCGAAGGAAGAGGCTGGAGCGATAGCGGAACAGCGCAAAGCTCGGTATAAAAAAAG
>CAMVBP010000110.1 GCA_947165795.1 uncultured Treponema sp. | reverse complement strand
CATTCATCAACCAGGCACGCGGCGACGTAGCTTACAACATCATCGACGTAGACGGAGTTGTAACAGACGACATCATCGCAAAGCTTGCTGCATGTGATACTGTAAACAGAGTTCGTCCGATTTTTGGATAATTCTTAAAATAGTAAACCTAATACGGCGAAGTTAAGGCTTTTAGCAAAAGCGTGCCTTGACTTCGCCGTTTTTTATCTATGCCTGTTTAAAGCCGTTAAACCAGGCTCTTTCCTGGAAAGTCTTTTTCTTTGGAAGAACCAGGTCTGCTTCTGCAACTCCAACCGGCAAAATACAAACAAGTTCATAATCTGAAGGAACATTTAAAATCTCTGCAATTCTATCACAAATTCTGTCTGTGTCCGTAATATGGCCTTCATACCAGCAGCTTTGATATCCCAGATCAACAATTGCCAGGAGCATATTTTCAATAGCCGCAGAATAATCCTGAATGTAAAAGCATCTGTCCCGATAAGCATTAATTTTTTGTCCAAGCACACAAATAAGAGCAGGCGCTGTTTCGCAAACTGGCGGTTCAATTACCGCATTAATCTTTTTTAGAATTTCCGGGTCATCAACACAAATCAAACTTGTTGTCTGTTTATTACAACCCGAAGGCGCGGCAAGTCCGGCTTCCATAATGGTATTTAAATCTTCACGCGGAACCTTAATTGCTTTATATTTTCCTCTATAACTATGACGATTTTTAATTGCTTCTAATGTATTCATTCAATCCCCTTTTATTAAATTTATTATCTCTTGTATGCTGAATATTTGCAAGCCGCGTTTTTATAATTGACGCCCATTTTACTATTCACAATCATATATTATTTCCGCCTTTAGACACCCGGCAATTTTTGTGATATAATTTTTTTTATGGAAAAAAAGCTGGCAAGAAAAATAAAATGGATTCTCTTAATTTTTTCCGTTTTTATTTTCTTTGTCTTTTTTGCAATTTTTATTATTCAGATCCTTCAGTCCACAAACAAGGCAGGCTCCTCAGATAATCAGAACAAAGACGATACTTATCTGTACCATATAATTATAACGGGAACTTATGAAAACAAGGATTTTCTGGAACAGGTTTTTACAGGTGCAGATAATCTTTCCAAAGATTACAACGCTGTAATTGAACTTCATGTACCGCAGTCAGAAGCCCAGAGCAATTCACTTCAGACACTTTTTGATTACTGTTCATTTTTAAACGTAGACGGAATTATTGCCTATATAGATTCAACAGATGAACTTCCGGTTTTCCTTACAAGAAATGATGAAGCAGAAATTCCACTTGTAACAATAGGACAATTTGCTTCGGAGCTTCCGCAGGTTTCTTATATCGGAAGTAACTTTTGGGAAATGGGTAAAAAGATTTCTGATGAAGCACGTCTGGCAATGCTTGAAAATCATACAAAAAACGTAATGATTATAAGCGGTCAGGTAACCATAAATTCCAGCAACCTTATAAACAGCCTTCAATTATCCTTGCAGCAGGATCCTTCGCTTAATATTAAAGTTATAGAAAAATTTACGTCGACAGCCGTTTTTGATTATGAACTTACAAATACTTCAAAAACTCCTCCATACGTTCTTATTTGTCTTAACGAAGAAGACACAATTTCTACAGCGCAAATTGTCTCGGAATTTGGTCTGGAAAAACAGATTAAAATAATTGGTTTTGGAAGCAGTGAAGTTTGCCAGCTTTATCTGCAGAAAGGATTTATTGCAGAATTAATTTCTCTTGATCCTGAAAAAATTGGAAGTGCGGCTTTAAAGGAACTGTTTGAATATAGAAACAAAGGATATGCAAACAGTTATGTTACAGCGGATGTAAAAATCACAAAGAGTATAAAAGAATCCGATGAAAATTAAACTTATAAATTATTTTAGAAATAAAACTCTCCGCTGGCGAATAATGTTCTGTATTGGAATAGCAATTATTATGCTTGCTTCAAGCGTTACAATTACTATGCGCCTTACAAACATTTCTACACGCAATCTCGGAAACTCTTATAAATCAAATTCTGAACTGACCGAATTTTCTAAGCTGCTTATAGATACGGAAAATTCCATGGAAAACTACGTAAACTACAGAACCTTCGAAAGTATAGATGCCTATTATAATTCTAAAAATAAAGTTGAAGACTTCTATAATACATTACAGAATTTCCCTTCTAAGAATGAAGTTTTACATAAAGAATATATTGTTCACCAGCTTACGGAAGCCTTTTTATTTTACAGCTCAAATGCAATTCAGGCGCGCCGTGCAAATGCTATTGATGAGCTTAATGATTATTACACTTACACGCTTACCTGCTATAACTATCTTCAGTCGCAGATTCTGGAATTGAATAACCTCCGCCTTCAGGAAAACGGGCTTCAATACAGCGAAAGCCGGCACAAAATTATTTTTATTAATGTTATCAGTATTATCTTCTTCCTTGTGTTTGCTATATTAATTTTCTTCATTCTCTATTTTACCATTACTTCCATTATGGAACCGCTTGCAGAAATTTCCGAAGTAGCACATAAGGTTGCACGAAGAAATTTTGATGTTCCTCTGTTTAATAAAAATTCAAATAACGAAATTGGAACAATCTGTACAGCCTTTGACAGAATGATTATAAGCATCCGCGAATACATTGATACTATTTGGGAAAAAGCCCGCACCGAAGCAGAATTAAAGGAAAAAGAAATTGAAATGCAGGCGCTTTATACAGACGCTCAATTAAGGGCTCTTCAAAATCAGGTAAATCCGCATTTCCTTTTTAACACATTGAATACCGGCGCACAGCTTGCAATGATGGAAAACGCGGACAAGACCTGCTACTTTATTGAACAGGTTGCCGATTTCTTCCGCTACAATATTCAGCAGCAAAGCAGAACTGTCTCAATTGACGAAGAACTTGGATTAGTAGATAATTTTGTTTATATAATGAAAGTTCGCTTTGGGAACCGTCTGGAATTTACTAAAGATATTCCCCAGGAAAAATTCTCTCAGCAAATACCTGCAATGACTCTTCAGCCGTTAGTAGAAAACTGTATTAAACACGGATTAAAAAGATCAAAAGGAAAAGTTCATCTGCAGGTTGAGCATGAAGAAAAATTCATTGTAATAAGTATTTCTGATAACGGAGAAGGAATGAGTGATGAAATTAAAGAAGCAGTTTTTTATGCCGTTGCTCATGAAAACCCTCAGCTTCCGCAGGAACTTTATAAAAATAAAAAAGATTCTTCTCATAACGGAACCGGATTAATAAGCGTATTTTTAAGGCTTCAGCTTCAGTTTCATTGTGATGATTTATTTGATATCCGTAACGGCGAAAACGGAAAAGGTACAAAATTTATAATTAGGATTCCAAATCATGTTTAATATTTTAGTAACAGATGATGAACAGATTGTAATTGATTCTCTATCTTATATCATAAGCAAAAACTTTGCAGACAACACAAAAATTTTTACTGCCCTTTCCGGAACCGAAGCCATAGAAATTGTAATGAAAGAAAACATTGATATTATTTTTATGGATATCAATATGCCAGGTTTAAGCGGACTTGAAACTGTAAGTGTAATTACAAAATTAAAACCGAATATTGTTTTTGTAATCTTAAGCGCCTTTGACCGCTTTCAGTATGCGCAGGAAGCAATTACTCTTGGAGCATATAAATATATTACTAAACCTGTAAACAGAAATGTAGTTATAGAAACAATTCAGGGTGCCATAAAACTTGTTGAAGAAAAAAAAGGAAAATTAAGCGCAGATCTTGAGCTTCATAAGAAACTTGATTTAGTTTCGCCGATGATTGAAAACGATTTTATTTATGCATGTATTTTCAATAACGAAACAGCGCCTGAACTTGATTCCTATCTTGAATATTTTAATCTTTCGGAAAATCCATGGGTTTTCTGCTGCTTTGAATTTCCGAATATTAATTCAAAAAATCAATATGATACTTATTTAAAAATTCACGAATTATTAAATACAGAACACCGTTGTCTCGTAAGTTCATTTATGCTTAACCGCATTGCCGTTTTCTTTCCGATTTTTTCTGAAAATCCTAATCAGGATGAAATTCATGAACAGATAAAAAAGATCTATACAATCTTAAGTTATAACATCGGGTCCGGAATTAGAGGCGGAGTAAGTTCAATAGAAAATAACAAGAAGAAATTACAGAGTTCATATAAAGAAGCACTTGATGCTTTATCGAGATGTAACAACGCAGGCGATTTAATTTTTGCTTCCAAAATAGATGAACAGGCAGAAGAGCCTCAGAATGTTCAAAAAGAAAAAGATTCATCTTCGGCAACTTCTATCTTTAATCAGATAATCAACAAACTGTGTTCCGGCGATAAAAACGGAATTAAAACATTCCTCGAAATTTTTACCACAGAGCTAGCATCAAGCTTATCTGATTCCATACAGGATTCTCAGACTTCGGAAAAAATTACGAGCCAGAATAATTATCTCAACAAAATTAAGAATTCATTTTTTGAACTGATAGTTACCGCTAACAATACGACAAAGCAGATATGCAAAGATTTTAGAAGTGAAATGTTCGACAATGCTTTTTCAATTTTAAGCTCAGAAAATGATATTAAGATGATAAAGGAATTTACCCTCAAATTTTTGTCTGAATGTGCAGATTCAATTCTTAACATAAAGCAGCAGCAGGAAAATCCTATAATAAAAAAAGTGCTTACATATATAGAAGAAAATATCTCGCAGGAATTTTCTCTGGAAATGGCTGCCGATTCCGTTGGAGTAAGTTCATTTTACTTAAGCAAATTATTCAGGGAAGAAAAAGGAGAAACCTTTATCAATTTTGTTTCAGAAAAGCGCCTGGAAAAAGCAAGGCTCATGCTTGAAGAAACTGAACTTTCCATTAAAGAAATTACTGCAAGCACCGGTTATAATGATCAGAATTATTTCAGCAGAATCTTTAAAAATAAATACGGACTTTCTCCAAAAGAATACAGAAAGTCTAATCAATCAACAGTAAATACTGCAGGAAATTAAAAGGATTCAGGAGAAACAGATGATTTTAAAATGTAAATTTAAAAAATGCCCTATTTTGTTTACGCTTATTTTTTCGCTTTTATTTTTTTCCTGTAAAAAAAATAACGGAAGCCTGCAGAATACAAATTCAAAATCAGTTCAGGAGCATAAGCTTACAATAGGATTTTCTATAGATACACTTGCAATTGAACGCTGGCAGCGCGACCTTGATATTTTTATAAATAAAGTCCGCGAGATGGGCGGAGAAGTAATCGTTCAAAATGCCGGAAACAGTGTTGAAGAACAAAACCGCCAGTTAATGTATCTGCTGGAAAGAAATTGCGATGCCATTGTTGTTTTACCAAAAGACGCGTCTACACTTACAGACAGCGTTCAAAAAATACGTGCAAAAGGAATTCCAATTATTTCTTATGACCGCCTTGTTTTAAATGCAGACGTTAATTTGTATCTTACAATCGACAGCGAAACTGTTGGAGAATACATGGCTTCTGAAATGCTCAGGTTTACAACCGGCAAAAACTGGTACTGCATTCTTGGCGCCGAAGAAGATTATAATATGACTTTGATTCAGCAGGGACTGGATAGAATTTTAAGAAATACAGATGTTTCCATAAATCACATTTTTTATACAGAAGGCTGGAACTACGATTTATCTTACCAGGAAATGGTCAGAATAATTAAAGAAGACACAATTCCCGATGCGATTATCTGCGGAAATGATGCAGTTGCTGCAAGTATTATTCAGGCGCTGGACCTTTACGCACCGGAAGAAAAGGTTCATATATGCGGTCAGGATGCAGACATTGCCGCATGCCAGTATATTGTGCAGGGAAAACAGGACTTTACAATTTATAAACCAATTATAAGCCTTGCTGAATATGCGGCAGAATGCGCCGTTCATCTTGCAAGAAATGAGGCTATAGAAGTCAGAAACTATAAAATCCGTTCAATTTATAATGGTTTTGATGATGTTTCGTCTATCTGGCTGCAGCCTGTTTATGTAGATAAATATAATATCGACAAAGTTATTATTGAATCTGGATTTCACAGCGCCGCTTCTATTTATAAATAAGCCGTCAAGCACAGTTTTTTCCTGATTTATTCCTCAATTTCAGAAATTAGCACAATTTAAATCACAAAAAATTCTAGATTTTCCACAAATTTTTCCCTCGGGAATTCCTCTTAGAATAATAAAATAACAATTTTTTTTAGATTTTTGATGAATTTTTGAATGTCTTTCGCTATATACTCGTAAGAGAAAGAGGTCGTTGACCTTGTATAAAAAAAATTTTAGGAGTGTTTTTTCTTATGAAAAAATTTATTGCTATTCTCTGCTCAGTAGTACTCGCTGCATTTTCATTGAGCTTGGTAAGTTGTGGTGGCGCAAGTTCATCAACAAAAGTTGGTGTTTCTATGCCTACAAAAGATTTACAGCGCTGGAATCAGGACGGTGCAAACATGAAGGCTCAGCTCGAAAAAGCTGGCTACACAGTAGACCTTCAGTATGCAGCTAATGATATCCCAACACAGGTTTCTCAGCTTGAAAACATGATTACAAGTGGATGTAAAGTACTTGTAATTGCATCTATCGATGGTACAGCTCTTTCAAACGTTCTTGAAACAGCTAAAAAGAAGGACATTAAAGTTATTGCTTATGACCGTCTTATCATGAACTCAAAAGCAGTTTCTTACTATGCTACATTCGATAACTACAAAGTAGGTACAATCCAGGGTGATTACCTCGTAGACAAACTCGGACTTAAGACACGTACAGCTGATGATCCAGTTTACATGGAATTCTTCACAGGTGACCCAGGTGACAACAACATCA
>CAMVBP010000109.1 GCA_947165795.1 uncultured Treponema sp. | reverse complement strand
ATAGTTAGCTAATACTAACTATATTAATATTCTAGTTAGTAAAGGCTAACTTGTCAATAGGAGCATTTTTTAGACAAAAGAAAATTATTATTTTTAATTAGTGTTTAAAATTGACGGCAGAATTTTATTACATCAGTCTGAGTGTCTGCATGCGGAAAATCATCCAGCAACGGGCACGGAATATGAGGCTCATAGGCCCTTTCATGAAACCATGTGCATTGAACGGCATGCATACCCAGTTCACGGGCTCCGGTAAGTTCATGAGAGCCTCCGTCGCCTACGTAAACACATTCTTCGAATTTTACATTAAGCGCTTGTACGGCTCTGCGGTAAATCTCCGGGGCTGGTTTTGAAAGTCCCTGTTCATAAGAAATCATAGCCGCGTCAAAAAAAGGATAAAGCGGAGAAGAAAGAATCATATCGCGTTCATCTGAAAATGTATTTGTAATAAGGCCGACCTTATACCCTTTTTCATGTAAGGTTTTAAGAAGCCAGAGAGACTCCTGCGGAATATCGTTGAAGGTGTCGCCCAAGGCTTCCCGTCTTTTTCTGCAAATCATTTGAACATTTTCTTCTGAATATGCATCCAGATTTTTCAGTGTGATTTCAAGTCCTTCTTCCATAGAATATTTTCCAAGGGTGCGGTCTTTTTCTGTTTCGTGCCAGTATTTTCGGAAGGCTTCGAGCGGCTGACCAAGATCTGCGGCAATGTGTTCGCTAAAATAGGTTCTGCCAGTAAATAGAGTTACGAGAGTTTCAAACATGTCAAAAATTACGGCTTTTATCATAATATTCCTTTACATTTTTATTTTGCGTTTTTATCATAATCTGCAATTGTGATATCTTCAAACGGAAGCTTAAGCCCTATTTCCGGATCCTGATAATTAACGATGCCGGAATTCTTTTTCTCTAAATCAGCATCAACAGCAAAGGCTTGAATTGTGTTGTCTTCAAGCGTAAGAAAACCATGGCCAAAGCCTGCAGGAATAAAAACCAGCAAAGGATTGTCTGCATTAAGTTCAAAGCTTTTATACTGTTTATAGGTTTTTGAACCCGCTCTTAGGTCTACTATGTAATCAAGCGCCTTTCCCTGAACAACGCTAATGAGCTTACCCTTTGCGTATTCAGGCTTTTGATAATGAATTCCATAAAAGGTGTGGTTTATGGGCATTCTGTAAATTCTCTGTTCACATATTTCAAAGTTACCGGGAAGGTTAGATACTGTTTTTTTGCTGAAGAAAACCTGCATACTTCCACGGGAATCTTCTCTACCATCCGGCTGAATTAATAAAACGGAATCAAATATTTTTTCTATTATTTTCATATCGCACTTATTATGCTACCATATTTTTAATAAAATGACAGAAGAAAAAACTGATTTAGCAGAGATAATTTATGCTGCCGTGCGTCAGATTCCAAGAGGCAAGGTGGCTTCATATTCTCAGATAGCGGCACTTGCGGGTAACTGTAATTTGCGCCGGTACGTAGGAAATGCGCTGCATAAAAATCCAAGCAATACATTAACGCCGTGCCACCGAGTTGTAAATGCAAAAGGATTTTGTTCTGGAAGCTTTGCCTTTGGAGGGCCGGACGTTCAGCGTGAGAAACTCGAAGCTGAAGGCGTAACATTTACAGACGGTCACGTAGACCTTGAGCGGCATCTTATCACAGAAGACGATTTTGAAGCTATGAAAGCCGGTTTGAATGTATAAGTATATTACAGATGTTTATAAGTTTGAATTTTCTGCTTCTTTACAATTTGCAAGAATGCGTTTTAAATATTCTTCAAACTCTTCAATTTCGCGGGTTGAAAAGCCTTTATAAAAAAGGGCATTCTGCTGGTTAGAAACTTCGGGTATTTTAGACTTGAAAATTTCATCCTTGCCGGTTCTGGAAATAAGTGTGGCGCGTTTATCGTCCGGGCTTTGGATTCGTTTTATGTAGCCGTCGCGTTCAAGGCGGTCGATAATTCCGGTTAGGGTTGATTTATCCAGGCTTGTCTTTTCTACCAGTTTTTTTATAGGAATGTTGTCTTCGTTCCACAAGGCAAAAATTACGCGGCCGCGTGCGCCTGCAAGATCTTCAAGCCCGTTGCGGCTTAAAACATCATACCAGACGCGCTGACTAACCTGATGCACCTGAGAGATAAGAGTTCCGCCTTCTGTATGCCCGTTTTTCATTAGTTTTCCTTTTTGCTGGAATTTACAGGTTCACCAAAATTATGAATGCTGGCATTTCCCCAGCAGTGCATGTATTTTGAAGTGAACTTGAGAAGAGTGTAATCAGGATCAGTAGGTCCCTTGTGATAATAAATGTACCAGCCTGTCTGCCAGAAATCTTCTTTTACAGCCTGATCAGTAACTTCTTCGATTGTTCCGATTGCAGAAACTCCCTTGAACTTTTTTGGAAGAACAAAATAAAGGCACACTTTGTTGTTTGCACGAATTTGACTTACTTTGCGCGAAGAAGTATTTGTTGAAAAATAAATTGTGACTGTATCGCCGTCTACGGTAACAGCCTTGTCTTTAAGCTTCGGATACTGTTTTGGATTTGCAAGATTCAAAAGCGCGCGGATTTCCGGAAAGCCTTCTGTTTCGTCTTTTCCAAAAGTAGCAATCTGAGCACATTCAGCTGTCTGAATTACATTTACAACGTCTTTAATTTTCATCGGTCAACTCCATAAATTAGTTTGTATACAAACTATATTATAGAAATGCTATTTTTGCAAGTATTTTTTGATCCAGTATCCGTTGAATGCAACTCCGTCTTTTGCAACAAGAAGAGCATCTGTTTTTTCGTACGTACTTCCAACGTCCAGGCGCAGAACGCCGCTTTCATTAAATGCGTCTTCCGAAAGTCGTTTAAACGATTCAATTGTTCCGATTGCTTTTCCATTTGATTTATCAATTATTGCCCATCTGACAAACCATTTTTCTACCAATCGCAAAAGCCAGTGTTCATTTTCAAAACACGGACAAGACTCATAAATTTTTGACACATTTTTCTCCTGAATTTTCAGATGTTAATTGAATTCATTTTACTCAACATTTTAGATTCGGGCAACTTTTAACTGAAACAGACCATGCTGGTTGCAGTATGCATAAATCTTTTTTACGCGAGCCCTCTTGAATCTTGTTTCTGCAGCCTGTTCAGGATAAAGCTTTGTAAACTGAATTCCTGAATCAGAAACTGCAGCAATAAACGAAATATAATGATCTTTAGTCATTGGATGATTAAGATAAACATAAAATTCGTCTTCTACAGATTCAATATGAATTGCATGCGGATTTTCCGGAGCGGTCTCTTCGTATTCTGAATTTTCCGGCTCCAAAGGAGGCAGTGTTATTCCACAGCAGCTTATTATAGTTTCGCCGATTGTCTGAATAACATTTCCGCAAACCGGGCAAACATAAAACATGGTTTTCGACATATTTGAAATGCGGTTTTTGTTACGAATGCATTCTCCGGATAACAGTTCTATTACAGAAATATCCAATGCTTTTGCCAGCGGTTCTACAAGACTTATGTCCGGAAAGCCCTGTCCTGTTTCCCATTTGCTTACAGCCTTACCTGTTACAAAAATTTTTTCGGCAAGTTCTTCCTGTGTTAATTTTTTGTTTTCGCGTAATTTTTTAATTACACTTCCTGTAATGTAATTGTCTATCATAGTTTTACACTCCTGTATTTTAATAAAGCCTGCCCGCGGAAACAGGCGCGTAAGGGTGTACGATAATTCAGTTTTGCCGGCGGCAATTTTTTCGATTCCTTACAAAAATGACTTTATCATAGCCGGAGTACAAACACTACCTACGTGTCGTGGAGAAAATTATTTCCATGGACGTGCTTTTTTTGACCAGCCTTTTTCGTTCCAGTATTTTACATCTACTTCGTTCCAGCCGTTTTTCTGCAGGGCTCGCATAAGATAGAAAAATGCTTTTGTCTTTATTCCTGTCTTAACTTTTCCATTTTTATGCTGAATTTTTTTAGCAATGGAATTTGTTTTTTTCTCTATGATTTTTTTCTTTTTTGAATTTACCTTATCCCAGCTTGTCGCAGAAACTGCAAGACCAATTTTGTATTGTTTAGGAATTCCCCAAAAGAATAAGCTGTCTGACATATCTTTTAAAGTTGAGCTCATTCCGCCTCCTGCCGCTGTAGTAACGCAAACGGCCTGTTTTTTAAACATACGGTCGTTAGGACGATGAATTAACCATCGGTAGCCATAGTGATCTAGGAATGCCTTCATTGCGCCAGATACGTGATAAACATAAACAGGGCTTGCAAGAATAATAACATCAGCTTCATCTAAAGCGTTTGTAAGCGGAGAAAGTTTTTCGTAATGCGGACATTTTTCTTCTGCCTTCATAAAGCAGTTTGTACAGCCTGTGCAGAATTCGCCAAAATCTTTTGGAAGAAAAAATTCAGAAATTTCTCCTCCAATTTTTTCTGCTGTAATTCGTGCTATATGTTCTGTTGAGCCTTTATGATTTGTTCCGTTTATGATTACGATTTTCATAAATCAAGAATACCACTTTTATTTTGTATTTACTACAGTTGAAAAGTCTTAAATATCTCTTTCCTGCATATCGCGAAGAAGATAGAATGTTTCTCTATAAGTTTGCTTGCGTCTGCTGGTGAGAATGTATTGGATGTCTGAATAAACTTCCGGGATTTTAATTAATTCTGAAAGCCATGGAGCATATCTTGTTCCGCTTCCTTCTTCCAGTTCTTTTATAAAATCATCAAGCTTTTTTCCCGAATTATAACTTCTTCCAACTGTATCAGTAGCTGCATCAAGACAATCTGCACAAAGAACTAAATCTATAATCGGTTTTAATGAACTTTTTGAAGTATCAAAATCTTCTGGATATCCATGAGAATTGTCATACCATTTATGATGTCCCAGAGCCACCTCTGCATACTGTCTGGTAGATGAATATTTTTTTAGAAGATTGTAGCCGGTCTTTGGATGAGTTTTAATCAAATCAAATTCCATATCAAGAAGCCGTCTGCCATAAACAAAAATTGTGTCTATGATAGAAATCTTTCCAACATCATGACAGATTGCCGAATGATATGCAAAACTAACAATTTCATTATATTTTTCGCGAACCTTCTCAACTGTATCGCAGCCGGGAAAGCCTATAAGAATTTCCGGTCTTACATGAATCAGATGGCGGCAAAGACATTCGGTTATTAAGCCTACCATAATTGAATGAACGTAGGTCGGCGGATGAAAGGCTGCCAGATAATTAAGCATCATCTGCTCGCAGGTATAGCCGCTTGGCTCTTCAATAAATTCATCAATAATGTCGCAATAGTATTCCAGCATAGGAGAAATGCTTTCTCCGTTAGGCATATGGAAGGCATAAGACAAAAGGTTTTTATAAATGGTCTGAATTAAATTCTGCTCCTTCATAGAATAATTATTTTTATCTATGAGGAGGAGGAGCTCCAGCGGAATCTGGAGATTTATATAACTGGCTCCAAAGCAATAGTCTTTTCTGTCTGCTCCTGATTTTTCTGTGCCTGATTTTCTATTCCTTCATAAAAGGCAATGCTGAAGCGGGCATTGGTAATAACTATTTCCCGGCATTCTTCATCTTCAATTTTTTCGAAGTTTTCTTTTTTAAGAACATTAAAAAAGAAGTCGCCGATTTTAAAGCCTAACTCTCTATAGTAATTTGAAATTTCTGGATAAGCCGTAAGACGGAGTGTCATGTTCATTAAATCATAAATAACTCCAATCTGAACATCTTCCTGTTTTATTTGCTGGTAGAGGTCTCCAAAATCTTTTGCATGAGAAATCAGTTTGTCCGAAATCATGGAAACAATCGGCAGATCCAGACTTTCTCCCGCTTCCGGATTTATAAGAGAATCGCTGAAAGATACTAATTGATTAATTTCACTTGTTTCGAGTTTTGAAGTCTTATCCAGATATGGATAAAAAAAATTGTTTAAAAACTCACGATTTTCTTTTGCAAGTTTTCCTATTGTTTCAAAATTTTTATGGAGCCTCAACGCATAATCATCTGCGTTTTCAAAATCTCCAATAGATGGCGAAGATAGAGATCTGATTCTAGAAGTTCTTTCTACGTATTTTTTAAATTCTTCATTAATTAACATTTTCTTATCTGAATTCTATTCCTGTACAATCTATACCAATTCTTTCCAGAGTTTCTTTCATGTTTTCTGTATATGAAAAAATATCCGGCTCGTAACCAATTCCTTCCCCTTTCCATTTTCCGTCATCGGGAATTTTCATTTTTGTTGTTGGAACCCAGGCCCAGCAGCCTGAACTTTTTCTTTCTACACAATTTCCGTAAGACTGCATTCCTCCGGAATAAGTTCCAATAAGTTTCATGTTCAAGTCTGAAGAATAAAAACCTGCTGCTCCCCAGACTTCTCCACTAGAATAACTGTATTTATCCTGCAAAACAATTACAGTTCCTGAATAATTCATATTTTTAAGAGAGTCAAAAAACTGATATTGCTGAAGATTTCCTCCACCATTGTTTGACCGCGCATCAAGAATAATGTAATCATATTCTGCTGCTTTATTTGCACTCTTTACAAATTCTTTTGCGTAAGGATATGAATCATCGATCATGCACGAACTGAATCGTATGTAGTAAGCATTACTTGTAGTTTTTTCAAAATAGGTATTTTGTTCATCTTTACTTCTTATACAGTTTTCGTCTGTTTGTGGAATAAATTTCCAGACAGCATTGTAAATTTTACATGTGAAATGATAATCATGAACATATTTATCAAAAAGCTTAAAAACGTCTTCTGCAGATTTACACTTGTCCACCATTTTAATATTGAAGCCTTCTTTCTTCATATCAGAATAGCCGCCGTAAGTATTTTTTATAACAGAGACTACAAATGATTTT
>CAMVBP010000108.1 GCA_947165795.1 uncultured Treponema sp. | reverse complement strand
TGGTAATCTTTTTCATTTGATTTAATTATATCTTCATATTTTTTTTTTAAATCGCCATTTTTTTTACTATTCTCTTATTTTTTGTTTCACAATATAGTATTTTTACCTTATAATATTAAGATATAGAAAAAGGCTTTTTTATTTATAAAGCAACAGGAGTTTATTTACATGGAAATGGTTCAGGAACAAAAAAGAAAGATTTCGATAGCAGCATTTATCATGATTGTTATGATTTATGTTTCGCCAAACATTTTATTTCTTCCGATGGGACTGGTAACAGAATTATTTACCCTAAGGGAAGCAAAAATTATAATCTCTAGTCCTTTGTTTTTGTTATTTACACTTATATTAATTGGCTTTGGTTCATTAATGGCTACAAATTTAAATAAAACTGTTGCCAGTTTTGATAAGCCGGACCGCAGTCTTTCAAAGATTAATAAACGATTAAAGATTCTTGCAACCTTGAATATTGTTTTTCCTTTATTGTCATCACTTGTTACAGCAACAATAGTTTTACATGTTTTGACAACTCACAAAATTCAGCTTGAATCGTTTATGGGAGAAAGCCCGGTTGTAGGTGTTGCTATTTTTGCGATATCTCTGGTTTTTGAATTTGCACTTCTCTTTTATGTAATTCATATACGTCTTACAGAAGGGTACATGCATTTTATTCCTTTTGGAAAAAATCAGATAACTATGGATCTTTTCCAGAGAAACATTCTTACACTTGTTTGCATTGCTTGGTGTTATTGGATTTATTTATTCAATGCTTCTTCAACCAAAATTAATTTCTGAAGGAAAAGCTTCTATACTTGAACATCTTGCACCAATTTCTATTTATTCTGCAGTTTACTTTTTTGTAGTTGAATTCTTACTTGTTGGTGACGTTAAAAAATGTATCAATGATATTTCCTCTGTAACAGAATCTCTTATGAAAAAAGATTTCACTATAGAAGATAAAAAAGCAACAAACCGTAGTGAACTTGGTGTAATTATTCAGAACATTAATAAAATGAAAAAACAGGTTGCCGAAGTTCTTACTACAATGGATGCTTCTACAAACGAAACTGTAAGGCAATCTGATGACTTAGTTGCAAACATGAGCACAACAAATACAAACGTAACAAATATTTCCAGTGCAATTGCAACTATGAAGCAGGAAATGACTGACCAGGCTGCCGGTGTAGAAGAATCAAATTCTGCAATCGAACAGATTATGGGAAATATCCGTTCTTTGAACAATTCCATTGAATCTCAGGCTTCCAGCGTAACTCAGTCTTCTGCCGCTGTAGAAGAAATGGTTGCAAACGTAGAAAGCGTTTCTAAGATTCTTGAAAAAAATACTGAATCTGTAAGAAATCTTTCTGAAGCTGCTGAACGCGGACAGACTTCTGTTAAGACAGCCGTTACAACTGCAGAAAACGTTATGGAACAGTCAGCCGGTATTTTACAGGCTTCCAGCATAATTCAGGGAATTGCAAGCCGTACAAACCTTCTTGCTATGAACGCTGCAATTGAGTCTGCTCATGCCGGAGAAGCAGGTAAAGGTTTTGCCGTTGTTGCAGACGAAATCCGTACTCTTGCAGAACAGTCTTCAAGCCAGAGTAAATCTATTGATGAAAACCTTCGTTCTCTTTCTGAATCAATTGAAAAAATTACAAGTGATATCAGACAGGTTCAGGCTTCATTTGATGAAATTTATCAGATTTCTCAGACAGTTAAGGAACAGGAATCTGTTATTTCAAATGCTATGGAAGAACAGAATTCCGGTAACCAGCAGATTCTCGAAGCAATGCGCAACATCAGTGATTCTACAGTAGAAGTTAAGAACGGTTCTTCAGAAATGCTTGTTGGTGGAGAACAGATTCTTAAAGAAATGAGAAGTCTTTCAGAAATTACAAGAAGCCTTACAGAAAATATGGAACAGATTTCTGACTTCTCTCAGGAGATTTCTACTGCTGCCGCAATTACAACTAATTCTTCTAATAATACAAAAGAACATCTTACAACTATCAAAAATGAAATTTCTTCTTTCAAACTTAAGAAATAATTTCTTTTTTGCTTAGCAAAAAATCTTCAAAATTTAAAATATAAAGGGCTTTCTCGTTGGAAAGCCTTTTTTTTTATGTTATAATCCTTTTATGGCAGATTATCACGTTTTTCCTGAAGCTCCGGAAGGCACTCCAGTTGCAAATTTTGTTCACCTTCATGTTCACTCAGATTATTCACTTTTGGATAGTTGTGCTACGCTGGACAAACTTGTTGCAAAAGCAAAAGCATTAAATATGCCGGCCCTTGCGCTTACCGATCACGGAAATATGTTTGGTGCGCTTAACTTTGAAAAGCTCTGTCATGTTAATGGAATTAATCCAATTGTAGGTGAAGAATTCTATGTAGCCTACGGAAGCCATCTTGAAAAAAACGATGTTCCATACAGTCATAAAGGCGAAGAAGGCGATAGAAAGGCTCATTATTTTCATCTTATTTTACTTTGCGAAAACCAGAAAGGTTACGAAAACATGTGCTGGCTTTCTTCTCTTGCATATACTGAAGGATTATATTACGGAAAGCCAAGAATAGACTGGGAGCTTTTAGAGAAATATCACGAAGGCTTAATCTGCTGTTCTGCCTGTATTCAGGGAGAACTTCCTCAAATGCTTCTGGCTGGAATGGATGAAGAAGCAAAGGAACTTGCCTTAAAATATAAAAATCTTTTTGGTCCCGATCATTATTATATTGAACTCCAGGATCACGGAATTCCGGAACAGAAAGTTATTGCAGAAAAGCTTATTAAACTTGCTCATGAGCTTGATATTCCGCTTGTAGTTACCAACGATATTCATTATGTAGAAAGAGAAGATTCATTTGCTCAGGATGCCTTGCGTTGTATCGGATTTAAAAATCTTCTTCACGAAAAGCATTCAAAAATGGGTGGAGATGAAGATTTAGATAACTGGTATTTTAAAACCGAACAGGAAATGCGTCAGCTTTTTCCTCAATGCCCGGAAGCATACGACAACACAATAAAGATTGCAAATATGTGTAATCTTACTATCAAACAGTACAGCACTCCGGAACTAAAAGAGTGTCTTCCACGTTTTGAACTTCCAAAGGAATTCCGCACACACGGCGATGATTACCAAAGCGACCAGAACGATTATGTAAGATACATTGTAGAAGAAGGCCTTAAAAAACGCTACAAGGAAATTACGCCCGAAATCCGCGAACGTGCCGATTACGAAATGAACACCATTTTTACAATGGGATTTTCCGGCTACTTCCTTATTGTATGGGAATTTATAAACTGGTCTAAATCTACATGGGACAATGTAAATAACCGTCCAAAGCCTTATATTCCTATTGGTCCTGGACGAGGTTCCGGCGCCGGTTCTCTTGTCGCCTACGCTATGACAATTACAGATATTGATCCGTTCCGTTACGGATTGATCTTTGAGCGATTCTTAAATCCTGAACGTGTTTCTATGCCTGACTTTGACGTTGATATGGACTTCGACTATCGCCAGGATATTATTCAGCATACAAGAGATTTGTACGGCGATAAAAACGTCGGTCATATTGTAACCTTCGGTACTCTTAAACCAAAAAACTGTATTGCCGATGTTGGACGAGTTCTTGGAATTCCTCTCCAGGAAGTTAATATGCTCAAAAAATGCATTCCGGAAAGTCCAAAAGCTACTTTAAAAGATGCCTTCAGCGAGCCTACAGAAAAAATGCCTGATGGTGGACAGCTTATTCCTTACAAAGACGATCCGCGCTATCAGGAATTATTCGATCTTGCATTCCGTCTGGAAGGTGTAAAAAGAAATACAGGTCTTCATGCGTCTGGAATGGTTATTGGTCTTACAGAACTTCCTAACTGGGCACCGGTATTTAAAGATCCAAAAACCGGCGAAGTTGGCGTTCAATACACAATGGACATTATTGAACCTTGCGGCCTTGTAAAATTCGACTACCTTGGACTTAAAACACTATCTTTAATCCGTTATGCTGAAGCAATTATAAATAAACATAAAAAGCCTGATGAACCGGAATTTATTACAGCAAACGTAAGCGAAACCGATGAAAAAACCTTTGACCTTTTCTGCCGTGGAGACTCGGTTGCAGTATTCCAGTTTGAAAGTCCAGGAATGCAGAAAATTCTCCGTGACTGTAAACCGCGCACTATAGAAGAGCTTGTAGCCTTGAATGCTCTTTACCGCCCGGGACCTATGGATTATATTCCAAAATATATTGATGGAAAGTGGAAGCCCGAAACAATTCAATATCCTGATCCTTCGCTTGAAGGTTTGCTAAAAGAAACCTACGGCGTTATGGTTTATCAGGAACAGATTATGAAGGTTGCACAGATAATTGCCGGATTCTCGCTTGGTGGTGCCGATATGCTTAGACGTGCCATGGGTAAAAAGAAGCCGGAAGTTTTGATGGGCAAAAAGAAAGACTTTGTTGAAGGTGCACTTAAAAACGGACATACAGAAAAACACGCCGAAGAAATTTTTGATATTATGGTTCCGTTTGCAGGCTACGGATTCAATAAATCGCATGCAGCGGCATATTCTGTTCTTGCTTACCGAACAGGCTGGCTTAAGGCACACTACCCTGCCGAATTTATGGCTGCAAACCTTACTAACGAAATTACTTCTACAGACGGACTTCCGTTCTATATTGAAGAAGCACGCAAAATGGGAGTTCCTGTAGATGCTCCGGATGTAAACCGTTCAGATATTATTTTTGACGTTGTAGACGGAAGAATTGTTTTTGGTTTAAAAGGAATTAAAGGAATTGGAGATGCAGCCGCACAGGCAATTATTAAAGAACGTGAAGAGCACGGGCTTTATACTTCCTTTATGGATTTTATTACACGAGTAGGCGCACTTATAGAACGTGATAATGAAGGAAGAGAAAAAACTCTTGTAAATAAAAAAGCCATTGAAGTTCTTATAAAAACAGGTGCCTTTGATCACTTAAAGGAAAGAGACGGAACAGTTCTGAACCGCCCTACACTGCTTGCAAATATGGAAGCAGCATTGGATTATGTAGATGAAATTCTTGAAGATAAAAAGAAGGGCCAGGGCGACTTATTCGGAGATCTTTCTGATGAAGAAAAAAGCTTTACAGATTATAAATTCAAGATTATTGATGATTTGCCTCGAATGGAACTTCTTTCAATGGAACAGGAATGTATCGGCTGCTACGTAAGCGGACATCCGCTTGATGATTATAAAAAAGCAATTGAACGTGCCGTTACAATTTCTTCAAAAAATATAGATAGAGTTGCCGCAGAATCTAAAGCCGAAAAAGAAGCTCAACTGGCTTCCGGTGCAAAATTCTGGCAATTACGCGATGCAGGAAAATCATATACCGCATTAGGAATGTTAACTGAACTCCGGGAAATTACAACAAAAAAAGGCGATAAAATGGCCTTTGCCAAACTGAACGATTATTCAGGCCATATAGCGCTCACTTTCTTTCCAAAACCATGGGAATTCATTAAAGGCCAAATTTCCGACGGCGGAATTTACGCCTTTAAGGGAAAAGTTGATACAAGCAGAGATGATCCTTCATTAAACGTAGATTCCATTGAAGACGCTTCAAAGCTGGAATCTAAATCTGCAAATTCAGTGCACATTATGCTTGATCCTTCTTTTAATGCAGAAGTAAAAATTGCAGAATTAAAAGATTTTTTATTTGATAAAATGGGTAATTGTTCAGTATATTTTCATATAGACACGGGAAAAAATCCCTTTGTAATCAAGGCAAACAGCCAGATTACAATCAGCTCAGCTCCAGAAGTTCTTAAAGAGCTGCGGGGAATACCATATGTAAAAGAGGTTTGGACAGAATGATAAGTGCTATTTTAGGAATTCTTTCGGCAGCAGTTACAATTTACACAATGCTCTGCTTTTTAAACATAATTATTTCATGGTTTCCGGGAGCCAAGTTCACAAGTATAGGAAGGGCAATTTCTGCCCTGACCGACCCCTACATGAACTTTTTCAGCCGCTCAGGCTGGCTGACTTTCGGCAACATTGACTTTTCCCCGATTCTTTCAATCGGAATCCTAAGCGTAATTTCTTCGATTTTAGGCGGAATTACCTCAACAGGCCGCATCTACGTTGGCGGAATTCTTGGAACAATCATCATCATGCTCTGGAACGTCAGCACATCAATTCTTTCTATACTGTTCCTGCTGCTTCTGGTCCGCTGGATTGTCCTTACAGTTAAACACGGTTACACACCATACAACTCCGCCTGGAACAACATTGACCAGTTCCTCCAGCGTCTTGTCTTTAAGGTAGCCGGAACTTTTGTAAAGTCTACACTTTCCTACCAGAAGGCCCTTTTAATCACCTGGATAAGCTTCGCCGTAATTCTTGGCGCCGGCAACATCTTCATCCGCATTTTAGTCGGACTCTGTTACCAGCTGCCATTCTGATTTTATGAAGCTTTCCGAAATTAAAAATCCTGTTTCCTCTGTGTCGGGCGTTGGGCCGGCACTTACCAAAAATCTTGCAAGGCTGAACATCTTCACCGTAGGGGATTTGCTTCAATACTACCCGCGCGACTATGAAGACCGCACCCGCCGCGTTTCTTTAAACGAGTTTGCCCGCTCGCCGAAAATCCACACGGTTGCAAAAATTATACGCCACGAATGGTTCGGCTACGGCAACATGCGCACCCTTAAGCTGATTATTAATGACGGAACAGCACAGGCAGAATTAATCTGCTTTAACAGGCCTTTTTTTGAAAAATCCTTTCCTGTAGGCTCAATTATCAGCCTGCACGGAAGCTTTTTTGTAAAATATAATGCCCTGCAGTCATCAAGCTTTGAAGCAAGCCTGCTTGAAAAAGCCAGCCAATCAGAAATAAAAGCAGGCCAGCACGCCCCCCTGCCGGCAGACCTTGCCAGCCGCCTTCCATCAGAT